>NZ_JBWKUH010000040.1:0-32792 GCF_059420745.1 Sphingobacterium sp. GW821-FHT03E03 | reverse complement strand
CCGCATCATATTTTCTATATCCGAAATACTCATGCCTTTGGCATATAGCGAAACTATCACGTTCTCAACTCCATCAATCATGTTCTTGCGTTTGGGGACAATGATCGGATTGAATGAACCATCGCGATCCCGGGGAACCTGAATTTCCAGATCTCCCTGATCGCCACGGACCTTTTTGCTCGTATGTCCGTTGCGTGAATTACCCTGACCACTGCGCTCATGCTTTTCATAGCCAAGGTGGCCGTCCATTTCTCCTTCAAGCATTTGCGATACTGCACGTGCCTGTAACTCGCGGAAAAACGATTGCAGCTCCAAGCCGTCCTTAAAACTCTTTAAGAACTCCTTGTCGTTTAATAGTGACTCCTTGTCAATCATACTCTTATAAAGTTAAGTAAATAAAAATGTGAAGTCCTTTCCAACTCCGCATTTTTATAACTTACACACTTGATGAGACAGTGTCTTTCTTAATTTTCAATTCGTCGCTCTTGCGCGCTTTTTGTTAAATAATCGAAACGTGGAGCTTTCTTAAGAGCGACTAAATAAACTCTAAGGAATGTATTTAACAGACTTATCAGAATTAAAAGTACTGATGTTTTAACTGCCTAATAATATCAATAACGTTATTCCAGACACCGGAGCCCTATAAATGCGTTGGTAAATATCTACCAGATTTATGCAATTATTCTTGGTTGGATAGAAAACCTTCTATTTTTTGAGAACAAGACACAAAATTCACGCTATTTATTCAATGTTTGAAAAGCGGGAAGGCTTCAGTGGATTTTTAGCACATATCTGAATTGGCTCTAATTGAAAAATATAGATCCAATGACACAGTTCGTGTTACACTCCCTTTAATCGTTCATAAAATGCTTCTATTTTCAGTATTAAACGCTTTATCTATGTTAATCATTGTCTGTGTTTTTAGATACATTCCTGTAACGTCTTTTATCTTATTTTTTGAGTCCTCGTTGATAAATATTATCCCGATTCATTAAGCTATATCCGTCAACCTAATTATCTTTCCATCCTCAGAAAACTCAAAAATCGACTCTCCCCTTAACTTTATCTCATCGCCCTTTTTTAGTCCATTCGGAAAGTCCATTGAAGCAACAGCTTTGTAGCTAATCGTTATTTCAGTAGAATTATGTTTATGAGTCATCGTCTCGATGGACTGCTTTCTTTCGCTGAAATAGGAGAGAGCTTCAGTGGCGTGTTTCTTGAATTTTTCAATTCCTTGTAAGTACATGGTTTGCTCACCGTTCATAATATTTTGGAAAATAATGTCGTCAGGGAAATTTGTTGTCATATTTTCCACGTCCATCTTATTATAAGCTTCAACATATCGGAAAATCCTATTAGTCCTATCGTTTAGAATAGGGAGAGGTGGCAAGGCATTGTCAACCGATTTAATGGACCCATAAATTTTCTTGAACGTTTCTAAGACATTATCTCCTAATCCCTCGATAAAACTGATTAATTCAACTGCTAGTAGATCCTTTGTTTTTTCATTAGCAAGTCTACTTATTTTATTTTCTGACATTCCAATCTTTTCTTCGACTTCATTTTGTCTAAGTGTATATTTTTTTAGAAACTGGACTTCTTTTGGTAAATGGTTAAAGTCTAATAAAAGATGTTCTTTCGGCCTGGTTGGGAAAATTGTCTCTATTGCATTCTCAAACTCGCTATCTGGTAGACCTGCTGATTTAATGGCTAGGTAGATGATCTTATAGAACTCTTCTGGCGTAGGCTTCGCTGTTTCTTTATTATTTAAATCATTCATTCTTGGCCTTTTTATATCGGCCAGATCTCTAATTTTGTCTTTAATGATTTTTAAAGAGTTTAAATATTCACCTAATGATGTTGGCATTTCTTAAAAATTTATATGACTTTTACTTGAAAAACTTTTTAAAGTCATATTTTACACTTATATTTGTGCTAATTATTATAGCGACATAATTGAGATACTGGTAAGGCATCTCTTTACGATTGTCACTCATGAACGAAACCGTCAAATTCCACATGAGTTGATCGTGAGCTCGCTTTCTATTGGATTTTCTTATCTTTGCAGATAATAGTCCAGTAGAGCGTTGCTCATGTAAGTCTTCTGTGGAACCATAATCTCGGTTATGGAGGCTCTTGACGGTGCCAGTTCAGAAGCTATGGGCATCGCTCTATTGGTTTTATACCAATATTAATTTTCCCATCTGGTTTTCAGAGTGCATTTCGTTTAAATAAATAACCAAATAAGATTATGATAAAACGATTAGAAAACACCCACCAAAAAACCACAGTTTGCCTCCAGGAGGTGAGCCATCGTTTAGAACACACGATTCCCATAAAGAACGCAATACGCGCGCCCGAATAGTTTATTAAATCATTAAAAACCGAAACAGGAGAGGGGCTGCTATCGCAGGTTTGTAATGTGCCGATAGGATACAAATAAGTACTCCCTTTTTCATGGTTTTCCGATCTGTCTGTTTTGCAACATTCCCTTTAGATTGGTTAATAATAAATTTAAGTACTCTATTCGAGCCTTCACAACTTAAAAATAGTATTTAAAATTTATTGTTCCAAATAAACTAAGGAATTTTTGTATAGTTTTTCTATAAAATACAGGTCGGTTTTTTAACTGCCCCGATAGGAAGCGCCATAATGTCCCCCTAATCAATACCTTGTAACCGTTTTGGGGCGCTTTTCGGGATTTTGTTAATTCTTAATTTGTGACACCTGCAAGGACTGTGAATTCCCTGCAATGACACCTCTTTGGAATGCGAAAAATCGCAAATGGGGGAAGCTATGTTCTTTACAATAGATAGAACAAGGCTCAAGTCATCTTTATGAACCTTAAAAATGAATCAAAAATATTCAAATGTGCTCGCCCTCGAGCTAGCCATATACCAAGTGCACGATCAGGGATATAATCCATTAGATAAGATCGTCGATTTTTGGAAAAAATACGATATCAATACCATCCAGAATACGATCAATACCATATTGAAACACGCGCCTGCGTATAAGAAAAGTGGTAACATCGTGCAGCTCTGCCATAAGCAGATATTTGCTGCCCGTCTGATGCGGTTATTGATCGCATACTTTCATGTGCATACGGACCATATTGAGATCAGTCAGCTGGATATATCCGGTGCTGAAACCACGCAGAGTAGCCTGGATGAGCTAGAGATCACCAAGAGGATCCATGAGTTCTTTGGTAGAATGGTAGACTTAGACTGATCTTAACAATAAGCAGATGACGAAACAATCAAAATCGTTGACTACCTTATTGGATAAGGTAGTTAACATTCCAACAATACAGATTATATTTTTTGTAATAATCATCCTTCTAAGTTCTAAGTTTAGTTTATCGGCTCAGACGCCCCGCAAGGATAGCGGGGCCAATGGGCCTTTAACAGTATCTGGTACTGTGGTTTCGGTACTAGATGGTAAACCGATACAGGGCGTATCGGTTCGTATCGAAGATGAAAAGGGGAGAGCATCCACTAAAAGTGACAGTTCATTCACAGTGCCAGTAATAGCTTCGGCAGGAATGGTGAAGTTTAGCCATATCGGTTTTAAGCCCTTAGCATTACCGTATTCAGCCGGCGTATCATTAACAGTAAATTTGATTCCCTTAGAGAACCAGCTCCAGGAGGTGGAGGTGGTCTCTACCGGATACCAAAAGATTCCGAAGGAGCGGGCAACGGGAAGTTTTGAGTTTGTGGACAACAAGCTGCTCAATCGTAAGGTGTCCACTGATATTTTGAGCAGGCTGGAAGATATTGTGCCAAGCATCAGTCGTGATAAATCTTTTGATCGCGGCAAGCTACCTTTTATAAACGTTCGAGGCGTAAGTAGCATGCGTTCCTATCCTTGGCCGCTTATCGTAGTGGACGGCATGCCATATCAAGGGGATTTGAACTGGGTAAACGGCTCTTCGTATTTTGGGAGTTTCAATAACATCAATCCAAATGATATCGAAAATATTACCGTGCTCAAAGATGCTGCCGCAGCATCTATATGGGGTGCGCAGGCAGGGAATGGTGTCATCGTAATTACCACCAAAAAAGGTCGATATAACCAGCCCGTGCAGGTCTCTTTTAATGCCAATCTAACCGTAGAGGCCAAGCCTGATCTTTATTATTTACCTCAAATGTCGAGCAGGGATTATATCGATGTGGAGCGCTTTTACTTTGAAAAAGGTGCTTACGATTATAAAAAGAGCCAAATTTTCAACCGGTTTTCACCAGTACAGATTCTTATGATGAAAAAGGAAAAAGGTCTTTTATCGAGTGATGAGCTCGACCGTGAACTCGATCGGCTTGCTCAGATTGATACACGGGATCAGTTTTTAAAATATGTTTATCGAAATGCTGTGAAACAGCAATATCATACACAGCTTTCGGGTGGCGGCACGTCATTGCGGTATTTGTTCTCTGCAGGCTATGATAAAAACCTGGACAATATGGTCAATTCTAATTTTGACCGCGTTAACCTTAAAAGCTCCGCCCAGCTTTCTCCGATAAAAAATCTCGATCTAGGCGTTGGAATTACCTATACGAAATCGAAATTGATGGATCCGAGTGGTACCAATACACAGTATAGCAACCTTATGGCAGGAAATTATCCTTATACGCTCATAGCTGATGCGGGCGGCAAACCTATATCAATTGATGGTGCTGGTGTCAATCCGTTCTTTTTGGATACACTGTCTGCCTATAATAAATTACTGGATTGGCGATATCGGCCTCTAGAGGATCTTGACCTGATCACAAATAGGGTAGACGTAAGTGATATCGTACTTGACTTCAATGCTGAATATAAATTGCCTCTTGGAATTAGAGCATCCATATTGTATAACTACCGCGATCAGCAGCAGGATCAGGAGTATTGGAAAAGCGTCAATTCCTTTGTGATGCGTGATAAGATCAATTCATTCAGCCAGTGGGATTATACCCCGGTTAAGAGAAATCTTCCTTTGGGCGATAACCGCTACATCCTCAATACAAAAGGGACCATGCACCAGGGACGTTTTCAGCTGTCGTATAATCATGAGTTTTCAGAAAACCATTCAGTATCGGCTATCGCAGGAATGGAGATCAAAGATATGAAGACCAGGACATACAGCGCCAACTATTGGGGGTATAATAAGGATCAGCTGACCTGGCAACCGGTCGACCTGATCTCTATCTTTCCATGGGGGAATGGCATTCTTGGCAGAAGCAAAATCTATAGTCCGCAAGAGTCGCAAAATCGAGTAAATAGATTTACATCCTATTTCGCGAATACTTCTTATACTTTTAAAAGTAGGTACATAGCGAGCGGAAGTATCCGTAAAGATGCATCCAATCTATTTGGTGTAAAAACAAATAATAAGGGGCAGCCATTTTGGTCAGTGGGCGTGGCCTGGCTGATTTCAAATGAGCTATTTTTCAAGCATCAAAGCCTAATTGAATTTTTAAAAATCCGGACTACTTTTGGTTATAATGGCAATGTCAACAATACTGTTTCTGCCTATCCAGTGATGGATATATCGCCCTATCCGGATTATGTAACCGGAAATACGTACGCTGCGATAAGCAATCCCCCAAATCCCAATTTAAGATGGGAGAATGTAGGGATGTTCAATCTTGGGTTAGATTTTGGCTTGAAAAACAATGTGTTGTCCGGTTCAATAGAATATTATATCAAAAATTCAACCGACCTTATCGCACCTGCAATGATCGATGCGACATCTGGTTTTGGTACGCTAAATATCAATAGTGCCAATATGCGGGGTAGAGGTGTCGATATCAATCTACAATCCCTCAATATCAGATCCACTAATTTTCAATGGATGTCAAATCTTGTATTCGCGTACAACCGTACTAAGGTAACCAAATCCTATATCAGTAATGATGATGGTAAAAACTTCGTCAGTGGCAACCGTATCTTGACGCCAATTGAAGGTTTTGATGTGTATGCTGCACTCGGGTTTTCCTGGAAAGGACTGGATGCTGAGAAAGGACGCCCGATAGGTCTGGTTGATGGGGTAGAATCTACCGATTATGCTGCTATCTACAATAATACGAAGGTTAAGGATATGGTTAATCTTGGCTCTATGCAGCCCGTTTATTTTGGTAGTCTGAGAAATAGTTTTAGCTATCGCTGTTTTGAATTTTCTTTTAATATAAGCTACCAGCTTGGACATAAGTTCAGGCGCAAATCTTTCAATGGTTACCAGTTTTGGCAGGCCAATGCTGGTCATAAGGATTATGCTCTACGCTGGCAGAAGCCGGGGGATGAGTTGCATACGGATATACCAGCCTTGGCATTTCCGCTGGATTATTACGGCGATCTATTTTATAGCATGTCCTCTGCGTTGATTGGACCCGCAGACCAGATCAAACTGCGTGATATACAGCTCGGATATAATTTTCCGTCAAAGAGAAACCGTCTGTTTAAGGAACTTCGTGTATATGGCTATGTCAATAATATAGCTACGATATGGAGGGGCAATAAATTGGGAATAGACCCTGAATTCGGTGAGAATTTCCCGGATCCAAAATCTCTCTCAATTGGTATGAGCTGTAAATTTTAAGAAAGGAAAACAGAATGAAAAATACAACAAAATTAAAAGTGATGTTTTTACTGGTTGTGCTTGCATCGCTTACGGCTTGTAATAAATTTTTGGACGTAAAGCCAGACGGAAAGATGGTGGTGCCAAAAGATCTGAATGACTGCGAATTATTGTTGAATGATTATACGGTCATGAATTGCAGCTATCCAAATGCAGCTGAGGTGAGCGCAGACGATTACTTCCTGCCGGTATCGATCTGGCAATCCATAGGGCTATTGGACGACCGAAATTATTACATCTGGTCAAATGATGTCCCATCGCTTTCTGTGCAGTGGTTGAACGCATATAAGGTTATTTTTAATACAAATCAGGTACTTGAAATTGTTGGGGGCCTAGATCAGCATAGTGTAAACATGGGGCAATACAAACAAGTAGCTGGAGCAGCTCACTTTTATCGAGCGTTTGCCTTCCACCAGCTGTTATCTTGCTATGCATTGGCATATGATAAAGCAACGGCCAACAACCAACCTGGTATCCCATTGAAATTGAGCCCACAACTGGACACCAAAACAGTGCGTGCATCCATTCAGGAATCGTATGGTCAGGTGATATCGGATTACCAAAAAGCAGCTGGTTTTTTAGGAAATACGGCATCAGGTAAAGGCCGTCCTGCCAAAGCTGCTGCATTTGCTGGTCTTGCCCGGCTCTACCTAGACAAGCATGATTATGAAAATGCTTATAACTATGCGGATTCAGCGTTAGGGATCACCAGTGAGCTATTAGATTATAATACATTGAATATATATTCCTATGCACCGATACCGGTCTTCAATGCGGAAGTGCTGTTTTCAGCCACTACCAGCTTTAACTATCCATTGATGCAGGGCTACGCCCGTGTGGACTACGATTTGTATGAGAGCTATACGGCTAGTGACCTACGTAAAAAAATCTACTTTATGAACAACTATGATCTTCCGGAAATGAGTTATGACTTCAAAGGATCATACGATAATACCCAATCTGGAAATTTTGTCGGCCTGACCACAAGCGAGATGTATCTGGTGAAAGCCGAATCTGCTACACGACTGGGCGATCGAAATACAGCGTTAGCAGCCATAAATACACTTCGAAAATACAGATATCCGGCAACAGCCTTTGAATTGGTGGATATCGCTAATCAGGATGACCTTCTACGATTTATTCTAGAAGAACGTAGGAGAGAACTCGTATTTAGGGGCCTCCGGTGGGCGGATTTGAAAAGGCTCAATCAAGACCCGAAAACACAGAAAACCTTGACGAGGAAACTAGGGGATAAGTTATATAGCCTCCCACCGAAAAGCCTTGCTTATGCCTTATTAATTCCAATAGATGTAATAAGGGAATCAAAAATTGAACAGAATAAAAGATAACCAAAAACAAATACAAACGATGAACAGATTAATTTTAATGCTAGGTTTTGTGATCTTGGGCTTAACATCTCACGCACAAAAAAATGAAATAGATCGCAATAAGGAGTTGAAGATCGGATCACAGTTGCCCTCATTTCCGAAATCGACAATTGTCAATTATCCCAATAAAGTATATGATTACAAAAAGTCAGCTAACAAATTGCTGATCCTGGACTTTTTTAATACGGGCTGTGCCAGCTGCATAGAGAATATGCCCCGTCTAAACAAGTTAAAAATGCAATTTAAGGATCGGTTAGATGTTGTGATGGTAACTTATGAAGATAAGCAGCGCATGGAAAAGTTCTATGCGAACAATAAGTTTTTGAAGGAAAATAACGTTAAGATACCGACAATCGTGTCAGATACGCTATTAAAAAAATACTTTCCACATCAGGCGGTCTCCCATACGGTATGGATAATCAACAATGAAGTGAAAGCGATCAGTCATCCTGACTTTGTTAATGAAGAAAATATCCAGAGACTATTGGATGGGAAAACAATCAGTATTCCCCTGAAAGATGATTTTGCGATTAGTGAAATAGAAGAAAGGTCGGAAACAATTGATTCCAGGGGAAAGTCTTTAATGGGATCGATCCAGCTTACTGGATATAAAAACAATCTGAATTCGACCGGATTGAAATATAGGTATGATTCACTACAACGGATGCATGTGACCTACATTAATAATCTGGATATCCTTGGTGCATTTACGGCTGCTTGGGCGCATATTAAAACGCCAAAATATTTTCTAACAAAGGACCGTATTGTATGGGAAGTTGCCAATCCTGATCGTTATTTCTATGACAAGTCTAAATCATTGCCTTATCATGCTTGGGCGGAGCAAAATGCGATTTGCTATGAGAGGAAAGATTGTCTCGAAGTATCTGATACTGTTCGGGTGCAAAAAGTACTGGAAGATCTTTCTGACCTACTTAATCTTGATGTAAAATGGGAAATGCAAAAAAGACCATGTTTAATCATTGTCAATGAAGGCAAGCCCGACGAGAAAAAAATTGCCGAAATACCAGATAATGACAGTAACCTTGTCGAAGGGGCGGAGACCTTGACAGGTTACCTTGATTTCGCGGGTGTTTTCCCACCAGTATTTGATGAGTCCAAATATACTGGTATTATAAAGGTGCCTAACGGTTATGATCTTGAAAAGTTAAATGCCCGGCTTTCTTATTATGGATTGAAGATCAAGGAAGGCTCTAGGGATATGGAAGTGTTAGTGATTCGTGAGCGGTAAATCAAAATGGGGCGCAAGTGCGCCCCATTTCTTCCTTTTTTACACTTAAAATTTAAGAACGCAGAGAAACCGTTGGCGGGTTTGATGTTCTTGTGTGTAAAGCGACGATCATTTGATCCTTTAATGCCGGAGTTAATACCGGTTTACCAGTGCCGTCATCATTTGCCGTGATCGAACAAATCTGATTTGTCCCGCTGGCACATGACGGAGATGGATTTAAAGAATAATCTGCAGGAACTGTTGGGTTCCCGGTCGCACTTAATTGAAATAGTGGCATAATCCAAAATTTTAATTGGTGAACTTAGATTTATAATTCAGTACGCTGCAGTCATACCGGTCCCCATAGTAGTTACCATCACTAGTAACCAACGGTCTGGCGGGGTACCCCTTTTGCCGGACCTTTTTTTACCCTTTGAACTTTTGTCTCCCAAGTTCATAATGTCGGTAGTGTATTACTTATGTTCCTTTTCTTATCACTAAGATCTGAAATGTATCGCCTTGTTCAGTTGTAAAATAGCCAGAACTGACTATGAAAATCACCATTTGTCAATGGTAATTTTACAACTGTAGCTTGCTAAAGTAACCTTCACTTATCTTCAGATAGGTGGCCAGGTCCTTGTTCTGTATGCGGTTGTAATTCGGACCGAGCCTCTCAAGCAGTGCGGCCTTACGCTCACCGGCAGGTAGGAGCATAAGTGAAATGCGGCGCAGCCGTTGCTGCGCCCAATTAAAGATCATATGCCGGTACGGCGTAATGAGTTGCCGGTACCGGGACAACAAGCTGTCGATATCATTCACTCTAATTACCGCAATGGTACAGGGCTCCAGGCTTACAAAACTGTAGGCATCCTTTTCTGAGGGAAAGATCCCAAAATCGCCTTCAACGATAAAGTGGGCAATATCGCCGGTATCGGGATCCTGCTTTTTCAGGATACCCGAGTGCACATAGAAGTGATCCTTCTCATGCAGGGAAAGGTACTGCTCTTTGAAGATCTTTTTAATAAAAATATGGGACAATAACTGCTCCTGCATCTCAGGCAGTAGAGATACATGTTGCATAATGATATTGATCAGCTTTTCTATCGGTTCCTTTTCCATAGTACCTCCTTTAGCTGATAAAATAGCTGACCCCACCAGATACAAGATCATCTTGTCCCGGCTGTGCGGTAACTTCCACGTTTTCTTCGCGCCGGATAAATTTTGAACTGCGCAGTGCTTTATTACCTTTGAGGAGGGTGACAGCTAATCGGTGGCGAAAGCAGTAAGCGAGCACGCTTCCATTTTGTATGGCAAACGCAATTCCCAACGAATACATGTAGGTGGTCTGTGATTCGGTAAGCTCAAAATTGAGATTGACCCAATCAAAAAAATTGTTTTCCACATAAATGGCTTCCAGTTCAACTTGGTTGTCATCTTCACGATAGAGGTCGTAAATTTTTTCGTCTACACCATCTGATGTTAACGGATACTTTTCTTTCAACATAGTTTAGTTTATTTGATGTTTTAAATGGTAGTGATTTTCACTGACCCAAAACTAGATAATGATTTTTTTACAATTGAATATATTGTGCTCAAAAGGAGAAATTCGGACATTTTATGAGAAATTCGGACAGCGTTTTACGGTATATCGACACTTTTGTGTAGTTATTAGTATATAAAATTTACAGGTACATTGTAATTCATTGCTTAAAAATCATAATGCATACATTTTATTAATCCTTAATATGTATCTTGGGACCAACCTAAGGTCCTATTTATAGCGTCCTCTAAATTTTTTGTAATCTTTAACGAATCCCTATGCAACGTTTCTATAAACGGCGGAGAGCTATTTTTAATATTTTTAGAATAATCATGTCCATGTTGGCAGCCTATACTATTTTGTGGTATGGCGAACCGGAAGGATTTTTGGAAATAATAAAGGAGCCTGGATTTATTAAATTTTTCTTCATCAATACCATAGCGTTATATTTACTTGCTTTATCGGTAAGCTGGTTGATGAATATGCGGCGTTACCTATTTTTGCAGAGCAATCTAAGTGCAAAAGAATGGTTGCAACTTTTCATCAGGGGCTTATGCCTTCCGGCTTCCCTGGCAATTGTTTTTGCTAGGACCTACTTTCATATTTATGGAAATAGCTTTAGCCTATCCAACTATATGAAAGTGATCTTTCCGATCGTACTGATGGTGATCATCTGTTTCTTTGCATTGGAGATCTTTTCTTTTTTTATCCAAAATAATGATGTAAGGACAGTAGAGCGTAATGTTAACAATGGCATTCGGGTGAATCAGTTAGATCCTCAGCATAATTTTATGCTATATTATTCGATGGTCCTTATCAATAGGCGGGTAGTCGCAACGGATAAAAATGGGGAAGAACATAAATTAGCTTACACGACCCTGAAAGAGGTAAAAGAGCTGATCGGCGAAGATTACCGTTTTTTCTCTACCGGAAGCTGGGTTGTCCAGTTCGAGGCGATAGCAGATACTGAAAAGGACAGCAGTAGCAGAGCACTAAGAATATATCTAAAACCGCCTTTAAAAGGATATTTAAACCTTCATAAAAATGATGTGAGGTATTTTCAGCAGTGGTATAACACTGTTAAAGAACAAGAGGGGTGAAGGCTTCAGGATTAATGCGGAAAATCATTCTGATCCCTGTGCAATAGTCGCAGCGATGGGGAAATAACGTATTAAAGATTAGCCGATAGTCAATGAACAAAGAAAAGGAACATAAAGTAAATGACTAACTGACCTGGACGTAAATACTCAGCAATACATCAGGTCAATTGCGGAGACATTGCTTTCTGATAGTTTCTACATCAATACCGGTATACGAAGCAAACTCTTCGACGGTAATGTATTGGTTAAGACCTTTTCCGTAGGCATCTTTGATCGTCCGGAGGATCCGGACGGATTGCTTGTAGCTCTTTCCCAAGAGAATACTGACATCTTTTGCATAGATGCAGACACGTTGATTGCTCATAATATATTTACTTAATTGTTAAAAATTGCTTATTGATCGGCTAATTGCTTGTTTATGATCGTTCACTCATAAAGTACTCCTGTAGTACCCTTTAAGTACATTTTTCTATCTACAATTTTAATACATCATTAGTACTATATCTGTGCTTGACATGTGCTATGTCTGTATAGGGCTAATATTGGTTATTTGTAGCGGCATTTTACCAGCAAGGCTTTCACCTGATTGTTAACCTAAAATTAGAAAATATTATTTTATATGTAAAAGAGACAAATGAACCCATTTGACCCCATTTGGATACAGGTAACCCCAGATCAGCCCATTTGGGACCAGCCCTGATTTTTACCCCTGCATCTTTGTATCGTAATCCAATGCTATACAATCATGGCAAGACAAGTTAGTTTAGTAAAATTTGAAGGTAAGATCGGGGATCTTTCCTTCTACAAGGACAAGCGCGGTTATCAGGCCCGTATGAAGGGTGGCCCAACCAAAGATCAGATCAATTCTGATCCACGTTTTCAGCGCACCAAAGAAAATGGCCAGGAATTTGGCCGGGCTGCAAATGCTTCCAAAAAATTGCGTGAGCAGCTGCGCGAACTGCTCAATCAGGGATCTGATGCTGCATTCAGCAACCGCCTGACTGGACGCATGAACCGTATCCTGCGAGCGGATGAAATTAATGGCAGGGGGGATCGTCAGGTGCTTGCCACAAACCTCGGTCAATTGGTCGGCCTGGAATGTAACTTCAAGGCGCAGCTCAAGGACGTTTTCTTCCTAAAAGTTCGCCCGACCTATGATCGCGCCACAGGGAATGGCTCTTTTGCTATCCCGGAGATGATCGCCAAGAATGTCATCAAGGGACTGGAAGGTGCCACGCATGTGCAGATCCAGCTGGTGGCGACAGAATTTGATGCACAAGATCCGGAGGCTGATGAAGTGGCCATTGCCCGCTCTACCTACATGGACATAGGTAAAAGCGAGGTGACCGTTGCGGAAAACCTGACTTTGGAGTTACAGCCGCAGCCGGATGCTGTCGTATTCATCATGGTGGGGATCAGCTATTTCCAATTTGTCAATGGTGGCCACTATCCCTTGTCGAATGGAATGTACAACGCCTTAACATTCGTCCAGGTAATCCAACCATAGGCTTATGAGAACTAGGCATACGCTCAAGCTCCTGCGGAAATATGGAGCTGAGGGAACAAATGGAACAATCAGCTTCAACGGTGAGCATATCTGCCATACGATCGAGCTGCCGGACCGCAATAACATTAAGCGGATCAGCTGTATCCCGATCGGTCAGTACAAACTGAAGAAGATCCACTACCAGCGGCATGGCGAGCAGATCGGTATCCCGAACGTGCTGAACCGTGAAGGGATTCTGATCCACGCGGCGAACAACGCAAAGGACGAGTTGCTCGGCTGTATTGCACCAGTGACAACGCTGATAGGTGAGGGACAGGGCACCGGAAGTGGCAAGGCCCTGGCCAAGCTCAAAGCGCTGGTGTATTGCCTGTGGGATATGGGAGATGATGTGTATTTGAGTATTCGGTAATTTTTTAAATGATAGGATGGGCGATCGGTGCACAATTGCCATCCTATCTAATTTTACAAGGTTTAATGAAAAAAATAGTAAACAAAATAGGCCAGGTGTTGCAGGTGGTTCTGATGGCACCGGTCAAGTTGCCGGGAAAAGCGGCAAATATATTGAAGTACATAACTGTTGGGCTTGGTATATTGGAGAAGGTACTTGAAGAAAAGAACCCGCCTTCGGAAGTGAGTCCTTCCGATTCAGAACCTGAAACCATAAAGCGGCAACAATCTGCGGATAAAAATTCATCAAGTGGGAACGATATAGAAGTCACAACGAGAAAGGAGAGGTTTGATGAAATGGAATGATATACGTGGTGCGACACTGGGCGGTACGATCTGTTCCATTTGGTCAAGTCTGTCTTTTGGTGATGTATTGCAGACTGTTCTAGTGGCGGCATTGGGAACGCTCATCAGTTTCATTACTGGCCGATTGCTAGACAAGTGGTGTAAAAGAAAATAGGTAGAATTTCAACGGGTGCTTATTCTTTAAAGCACCCGTTTTGTCGATCTGTATAGTGCCAGAAATGGTAATAACCTGAGTTCGATTAATATTTTGGTTTAAAATATTGCAAAATAGCGGGAATAGTTTTATATTTAAGTGACGTGAATTCAAATATTTAGCTAAAACATCCCCCTGTGATAGGATGGTTTTACGGCTTCAAACTGCATATTGTCATCAATGATCGTGGTGAGATATTGAATTTTGCGGTAACCCAGGCCAATCTCGATGATAGGGAGCCCCTTAAGAATGAGGCGTTCCTGAAAGCTGTCTTTGGAAAGTTATTTGCCGATAAAGGTTATATTTCTCAAAAGCTAGCCAACATATTGTTTGTTAACGATATCCAATTGATCACATGTATTCGCAACAACATGAAAAATAGTCTGATGACTATGAGCGACAAAATAATCTTGAGAAAAAGATCTGTTATTGAAACAGTCAATGATGAACTCAAGAACATTTGCCAAGTAGAGCACTCCAGACACAGATCGTTTACCAATTTCATCGCAAACATCATAGCAGCACTTATTGCATATTCTTTCTTTCCTAAAAAACCTGCCATTAAATATCAAACAACAAATTCTTTACAAATTAACGCATTTTAACAATCGAACTCAGGTTGATAGTTAGTTTCTAATCTTGTTAATCCTATTTTTTTTGGAGATAAACAGAGCGATGCTAGTGGATTTTAGAAATCACTATTTGAGAACTTTCGTCATATATTAATGACGGTATAGCCTCAAAAGATTCGGCGCACTTTAAGGTTTATAAAGGAGATAAGGCCAACGTACGATATCGAATATTGTTCGTTTAGATCAATCCGGAAGGGTAAAAGAGATTGCACAGATGCTGCGGTGGAGCATGCCGAGTTGTTGTTGAGGGGGTAGGTTTTTGATATATAAAAAAGAGGCAGTTTTAAGTTTTGAGCAAATGATTTTTAGTTTACTAAAATTGGTCATTTCCACATTCGAAATGACCAATTTCTCCTTTCCAAAGAGTGATCTTAAGCTGATGTCCAAATTTTATATCGCACAGTCAACTTCGATTTTACTTTTTAGATAGCCTCTTTTCTATTCTCCGCCATTATCAGCGTCTGTCAATGTTACTTTCATAATCATTTCTTTAGGGACAGCAGGTGTTCCTGTGCCCAAATAATCTGCGTAAACAATAACTTTACCTACTGTATAATCAACACGATAATCGTATGCGCCGATTGCTGAAGGAATATTTCTGAAGTATTCCTTGTCATCATTAAATGAAATGGCTACATTAACATGTCCTGTATCAAAATACTTTTTATCCAATTCTGGAAATGGAATTTGTAATTCAAAAGTGTTTGTTCCACTAACTCTTTTCCAGTCTCCAAAACTGTTATTAGGCACATCAAAGGTGTAACTCACACCTGGTAAATAATTCGAAATATACTCCTTTTTACAAGAAGAAAATGAAACCAGGGCTGCGGTTCCAAGTAAAGCTGCGAATAAAAGTCTTTTCATATTGTTTGTGTTATTTGTGACATTTTTTATTATAGGACGATAAAATAGTGCGAAAGTTTAACGTCAACCTTCTTTATAACAAAAAATGCACCAAAATGGTGCATTTTCTTGAAAAATATACAATAAATATTATCTTGGCCTGCTTCCTCCACCAGTATTAGGTATTCCTCCTGTTGGATATGGCTCCACTCTAATCTTAATAGCTCCGGTATTTAGATAATAGGGTTTATATCCTCTTACACTACTCCCATCTGGTATTGCGATTGGCTCTAGATAATTTAGAATAGCATCATACAGGTTATCTGAATTGTTAGTACTTTTCATCGTAAAGCTTGAAGTTTTTTTCTCAGTTTTGCTGAATTTACCAGAAAGATTGGTTTTTATTATTTTAAACAAGTTAAATTCAAACCCTCCTCCGCCTTCTGTGAAGAATGTGTTTTCAAGAGTTTCTATAGTTGTCCTTTCTTCGCCTTCATCAAATTCCTCTGCATGAAAAGTCCACATGTTACCTAAGTTATAGTTATCCCATGTTGCTATTTGAATTGGATCAAATCCTACAAAACGCTTTACATATCCTTCAATCCTAGTAGTTGGTTCTTGGTATAAATCGGCTTTTTTGCAAAATATTGCTTTGTTAATTTGTAGTGGGGTACCGTCTCTCCTAGGGATATTTACCGTAATTTTAATTTCAAGATCTCCTTCACCCCAATCAGCAATTTTATCTAGTACCATTTTGCTGGTTAACTCAATAGCGATAATATGTTCTGCGTAATTTTGAGCATTTAGTTCTCCTTTAAGGATGTTGTTGTTTGGATCGATTCCATAGTAGACATAATCTCTAATATTTGATAATGGTAAACCTTTGCTTATAGCTTCTTGTATTTTGGGGGCAAAAGGATCTTCAATCCTCCAATTTCGTGTGTCTTGGGTTGATCGACCTGAGCCAGACCTGTCAGAGGCAACTTTTTGAAAAGAGTTGGCATTTATTATTTGAACCGATTTATCTTGTATAAAAGGTAATCTTTCATTGGATTTTATTAATATCGTGGGAATAGTTGGTTCTATTTTCTTGTTTAATTCAATAACATTGGCTGAAGCATTGTAAGCCACTATTTTTTCTGTACTTCCATCATTTCTTACAGCTACAATGGGGGTAGTTTTATCTGTATTCCACATTTCTGCGTTGAATACTTTCAATTCGGGAATGTATATAGTTAATAAAGGATTGCTATTAATGATTTTCTTTATCGTATTTCTATCTGAAAATAAATCGAGAATTGTACCGTTATCCTGAAGTTGTACGTTGATAAAATCGGATACTAAAACATCATAGTCTCCATCAAATTTCTCAAGAGCTTTAGCTTTTAACGCAGCCTTGGCTTCTTTATTGTCAATTACTTTCGCAAGAGATTTTGCAAAAATATCATAATCCCCTTGCGTTAACTCTTGTGGATTTTGTTGACTGATGTCTTGAGTGGTCATTCTATCCTTCTGGCAGCTATATGTCAGAGATAGTAATAAAGGGAAGGTAAAATAAAGTCTCTTTCTCATAATTATTGTGATTTAAATTTAAAATTTACAGTAAATATAAAGAAAAAGGTTTAAATGAAACGAATTATTTCGTTTCATTTAAACCTTTTGTTGTGTGATTATTTTTGAGATTATTTCTCCGCTGTATCTTTTGAAGACTTCGGATCTGAGCTAGAGACCTCAATATCTTTGGTTTCTGGATTGATGCTGACAGTTAAAACTGAACCTGTTTGCACATTTCCTTTGAGGATTTCTTCCGCAATTGGATCTTCCAGATATTTTTGGATTGCCCGTTTTAATGGACGTGCACCGAAATTACTGTCATAACCTTTATCGGCGATGAAATCTTTCGCCTCATCCGTCAAGTTAATGGTATATCCTAAATCTGCGATTCGTTTAAACAAAGACGTCAATTCGATATCAATGATCTTAAAGATATTTTCTTTTGTCAACGAATTGAAAACAATAACATCGTCAATACGGTTCAAAAACTCTGGCGCAAAAGCTCTTTTTAATGCAGTTTCGATTACTCCACGGGAGTGTGCATCTGTTTGTTGCGATTTTGCCGCAGTAGTAAAACCTACACCTTGACCAAACTCTTTCAATTGACGTGCACCAATGTTGGAGGTCATGATGATAATCGTGTTACGGAAGTCCACCTTACGACCCAAACTATCAGTCAACTGACCTTCATCTAATACTTGCAGTAACAGGTTGAATACATCAGGGTGCGCTTTCTCAATCTCATCCAAAAGCACTACCGCATAAGGTTTGCGACGTACTTTCTCTGTTAACTGTCCACCTTCTTCATAACCTACATATCCCGGAGGCGCTCCGACCAGACGTGAGATAGCAAATTTCTCCATGTATTCACTCATGTCAATTTGGATCAATGCGTCTTCAGTATCAAACATAAATCGAGCTAGTTCTTTCGCTAATTCTGTTTTACCGACACCAGTAGGACCTAGGAATATAAAGGAACCAATAGGTTTCTTAGGGTCTTTCAGTCCAGCACGTGTCCGTTGGATGGCTTTAACCAATTTACCGACGGCATCATCCTGACCGATGATTCTTCCTTTCATTAGTTCACCCATATTCAACAGTTTTTGGCTGTCGGATTGGCTGACACGTTGCACTGGGATACCAGTCATCATCGCAACAACTTCCGCTACATTTTCTTCGGAAACAGTGTATCGCTTAGATTTGGTTTCTTCTTCCCACGCAATCTTCTCTTTCTCTAACTCGTCGATAAGCTTTTTCTCTGTATCACGTAATTTAGCAGCTTCCTCGTATTTTTGACTACGAACAACCTTGTTTTTCTCCAATTTGACTTCCTCGATTTTATTCTCGATATCAATAATGGATTGTGGAACATGAATATTGTTCAAGTGTACACGTGAGCCCGCTTCGTCCAAAGCGTCAATCGCTTTATCCGGTAGGAAACGATCCGTAATATAACGTGTTGTCAATGACACACAGGCCTCAATTGCATCTGGCGTATAAGTCACATTGTGGTGATCCTCATATTTCTCTTTGATACGATTCAAGATCTCTACAGTTTCATCATGTGTAGCCGGCTCGATAGTCACACGTTGAAAACGACGGTCTAAAGCACCGTCTTTCTCAATATACTGACGATATTCGTCCAGTGTAGTCGCACCGATACATTGTATTTCTCCTCTTGCCAAGGCTGGTTTAAACATATTGGAAGCGTCCAAAGATCCTGAAGCACCGCCAGCGCCAACAATGGTGTGAATTTCGTCGATAAACAAAATCACATCCGGTGATTTTTCAAGCTCATTCATGACTGCTTTCATGCGCTCTTCAAATTGACCACGATATTTTGTGCCAGCAACCAAAGAGGCTAGATCTAAAGTGACCACACGCTTGTTGAACAATACACGTGATACTTTGCGTTGCACGATACGTAACGCCAATCCTTCTGCTATAGCCGATTTACCTACTCCAGGTTCACCGATCAATAACGGATTATTCTTTTTACGACGGGATAGGATCTGTGATACACGTTCGATTTCTTTTTCACGACCTACAATAGGATCCAGTCTACCTTCCTCAGCAGCTTTGGTCAGATCTCGGCCAAAGTTGTCCAATACAGGAGTTTTGGATTTAATATCCGAAACCTTTTTAGGTTGGATATATTGATCATCCTCAGCAAAATCATCGTCACCTGTAGGAGAGCCGGGAGCTTCATCCTTAATGGTGGTTCTATTTTGCTCAACTTCAGATTTGAAGATGTCATAAGTCACATTATATTGCTGTAAAATCTGCGAAGCGATATTATCTTCATCCCGCAAGATAGCCAATAATAGGTGCTCGGTGCCAATAATATCTGACTTGAAAATTTTCGCTTCCAAATAAGTTATTTTCAGCACTTTCTCAGCTTGTTTAGTTAATGGCATGTTGCCAATAGGTGCACGTGATACAGATGCCCCCTTCACTGCGTCCTCCACAGATTGACGTAGGGCAGTTGTGTCAATGCCTATGTTTTTAAGGATTTTGATCGCCATTCCATCGCCCTCACGAATCAAGCCGAGCAACAAATGCTCTGTGCCTATATAATCGTGACGCAATCTCAAAGCTTCCTCTCTACTGTACGATATAACATCCTTTACGCGCGGTGAAAATTTTGCTTCCATTGAATACCTTTCTGTTTTATATTAAGGATATATAAATGTAGTAAATTCTACATTTCAAACCTTAAAATTATTTTAAATAATGTCATCAACAATTAAGCCATGACCATTATACGTCCAAAATGTCAGTATAAAAGATTACATTTGTATGTTAATATAACAAGAGTTTTCCAATTTTTTTAAATTTTATGTCAGACGAGAAGATTATTTTTTCGATGGCGGGAGTCAACAAAATCTATCCGCCTCAAAAACAAGTTCTAAAAAATATCTATTTATCTTTTTTCTATGGTGCCAAGATCGGTGTGATCGGTTTGAACGGATCCGGAAAATCTTCATTATTGAAAATTATTGCGGGTTTGGATAAATCTTATCAGGGTGAAGTTGTGTTTTCTCCAGGTTACTCTGTGGGATATTTGGCACAGGAACCCCAATTGGATCTCGAAAAGACCGTACTGGAAATTGTGCAGGAAGGTGTTGCTGAAATTACAGCAATCTTAAAAGAATACGAAGAAATCAATGAAAAATTTGGCTTGCCTGAGGTCTACGAAAATCCGGATGAAATGGATAGATTGCTAGCGAGACAAGGTGAATTGCAAGATAAAATTGATGCAACAAATGCTTGGGAAATTGATTCCAAATTGGATAGAGCAATGGATGCATTGCGTTGTCCAGAACCTGATGCTAAAATTGCCAATTTGTCAGGTGGTGAGCGGAGACGTGTAGCATTATGTCGCTTATTATTACAAGAACCAGATGTATTATTGCTTGATGAGCCGACTAACCACTTGGATGCAGAGTCTATTGACTGGTTAGAACAACACTTGAAACAGTATAAAGGAACTGTCATTGCCGTAACCCACGACCGTTACTTCTTGGATAACGTCGCAGGATGGATCTTAGAACTTGATCGTGGTGAGGGAATTCCGTGGAAAGGAAACTATTCTTCGTGGTTAGATCAAAAAGCTAAACGTCTGGCACAAGAAGAAAAGCAGGAAACCAAACGTCAGAAAACTTTGGAGCGTGAGTTGGAATGGGTACGTATGGCTCCAAAAGCCCGTCATGCCAAATCTAAAGCCCGTCTTCATAACTATGAAAAATTAGCGTCTGAGGAAACCAAAGAACGTGAAGAAAAATTGGAGTTGTTTATTCCTCCAGGACCGCGCTTGGGTAACTCTGTTATTGAAGCAACAGATATTTCCAAAGCCTATGGTGATCGTATCTTATTTGAAAATTTAAGTTTCATGTTGCCCCCAGCCGGTATCGTTGGTATTATTGGGCCAAATGGTGCGGGTAAAACAACTTTATTCCGCTTGATCACAGGACAGGAAACGCCAGATACAGGTTCGTTCAAAGTAGGCGAGACGGTCAAATTGGGCTATGTCGATCAGATGCACCATGATCTGGATCCTGAAAAATCTGTTTGGGAAAATATCACCGGTGGTAATGATAATATGATCTTAGGCAATCGCTCCGTGAATTCCAGGGCTTACGTATCCAAATTCAACTTTAATGGTGCTGATCAACAAAAGAAAGTCGGTGTACTTTCTGGTGGAGAGCGTAATCGCGTCCATTTGGCGATCACACTGAAAGAAGGATCAAACGTACTTTTACTCGATGAGCCGACCAATGATATTGACGTAAATACATTGCGCGCGTTAGAGGAAGGTTTGGAGAATTTCGGTGGTTGTGCTGTGGTGATTTCCCACGATAGATGGTTCTTGGACCGTATCTGTACGCATATTCTTGCGTTTGAAGGTGATTCTCAAGTGTATTTCTTTGAAGGTAACTATACTGAATATGAGGAGAACCGCAAGAAACGCTTGGGTGATGTGACTCCACATCGTATTAAATACAAAAAATTGGTGAAATAACGATGATCATGGAAGGCGGAAGGCTTCTGGCGGCCATAATAGACCACGCAATTGATGGAATTATCACCATTGACAACAGGGGGAATGTGGAAAGCATTAACCCTGCTGCCTTAGAATTGTTTGGTTATAACGCCGAAGAAGTTATAGGACATAATGTTTCGAAGTTAATGCCTGAGCCTGATCGGGGGAATCACGATAATTATATCCATAATTATCAAACGACAGGTCATAAGAAAATTATCGGGATCGGACGGGAGGTGATGGGATTAAAGAAGAATGGAGAAACATTTCCGTTCCGGCTTGCGGTCAGTGAAGTTTGGCTTAAAGATAAAAATATTTTTACAGGATTTATCCATGATCTCTCCCGTGAAAAGGCTGCTGAGGACATGCTAAAACAGCATGCAGCCGAATTGGAACATAAAGTCAGTGAGCGAACCCGTGATCTAATATCGATGGTTTCGGAACTGGAAAAAGCAAAGGCGGAGGTCTCTAAATCTTTGGAGAAAGAAATTGAACTTAACCAGCTTAAATCACGTTTTGTTTCTATGGCTTCACATGAGTTTCGCACCCCTTTAAGTTCCGTTCAATTATCAGCTTCGTTGATCGAAAAATATGCGGATCGCCCCGATGATAAGGCGAGTATCATTAAACATACCAACAAGATTAAAGGTGCAGTGCAGCTCTTGACCAGTATTTTGAACGATTTTCTCTCATTGGAGAAATTGGAGGCGGGTATTGTAGTCATGAATAAGCAGTATATTAATTTGGTCGAACTGGCTGAGGAGATTACGGAGGAAATGCAATTGATCTGTAAGAAAAACCAGCACATTGTGTATCAGCATACAGGTGAGATCGGACATTTTTCTTTGGACCAGAATCTATTGAAAAATGCCTTGGTGAATTTGATTTCCAATGCAATCAAATACTCGGGCGAAGATACATTAATTGAATTTACAACCTGTATTGATGACGATGGCTGTTCGATTTCAGTCAAAGATAATGGAATCGGTATTCCCCAAGAGGACCAAGTGCATTTGTTTGAGCCTTTTTTCAGAGCCCATAACACAGGGAATATTCCGGGTACGGGACTGGGGCTAAATATCGTGAAAAGATATATTGAACTTATGCAAGGTAAAATGGAGTTTGTATCGGAGGTACATAAAGGAACATCATTTAAGGTCAGTTTTGAATAGGTGTTGGAGTCGCTTTATCGGTGGCAGAAAAATCGAACAGCTGAACTTATGAAATAAATGCTTGGCATTCAGGAGGCATTGAAGGTAAATAGGAATGAATAATTATGTTAGGAATGAAAAATAAAAAGACAATTCTAATTATTGAGGATAATATTGACATTAGAGAGGGGACAACTGAGATTTTGGAGCTGACAGGACGGTATGATGTTATTACAGCGGAGAATGGTCGGATAGGAGTTGATTTGGCAACCCGGCATATTCCTGATTTGATTCTCTGTGACATCATGATGCCCGAATTGGATGGATATGGTGTACTATTTATGTTAAGCAAAATAGAAAGCACTTCAAAAATTCCTTTTATTTTTCTGACCGCCAAAGCCGAACGTGCGGATATGCGCAAGGCAATGGAGATGGGGGCTGATGATTACCTGACCAAACCTTTTGACGATGTGGAGCTGATGAATGCAATTGAGGTTCGTCTAAAAAAGCATGAGCAGTTATCCGCTAATACACCTGAAGACGCTGATCTAAATCTGAGTGAAGAGGAGCAAGTTTTATTGCTACAGGAATTACTCGCGAACTCGCGTGTGAAAACGGTAAAGAAGAAACAGTCAATCTTTGAGAAAGACGATTCGCCTACTTATGTCTATTATGTCAAATCAGGGCAGATTCGAAGCTTTAAATCATATAAAGATGGACGCGAATTGTCGACTGGAATTTATATCGAAGGAAATTATTTTGCTTACGCTTCGGTGCTGTTGAATGAGAACTATGAAGATTATGCAGAAGCTGTTGAACCGAGCGAAGTTATTTTAATTCCGAAGGATGCTTTTTTGGAGCTCTTATGGAAAAAACCGGCTATAGCAAGCAAGTTTATCAAATTGCTTTCTGTCGACCTTCGTGAAAAAGAGGAACAACTATTGGGCTTTGCATACCATTCTGTGCGTAAACGTGTGGCCAATGCTCTGATCAGTGTAGCCGAAAAAAGCGGAATTAATATCAATGAGGTCAATGCCTGTACAATTGATATTACCAGAGATGGAATTGCTTCGATAGCCGGTACGGCAAATGAAACTGTTTCACGTATGCTTTCTGATTTTAAAGAGGAAAAGCTGATCTCGAAAGAAAAAGGAAAGATTTTTATCAATTCTATCAAAAAATTGAGGGACGTAAAACAGTAACAATTAAACAAGTAAAAATTTCCTGGGCTTTAAGCTTACGGCTCTTAAATATCAACACAAAAAGGGTGTGTCCGAAGAATTCGGACACACCCTTTTTGTGTAATTGTGATATATATCATTGTCAGGTATGGTCTTGTATCATGTTTTTGGGCTGAGCTATAAGCTAATTTTGTTTTTAGGATAAACTTATACGTGGTTGATTGTAGAATTCAAAATGAAAGTAGTTGTATATAATGTGAGGTCATTTGAAAAGGAGTTTTGGGCATTGGCCAATGCAAAACAGCATGATCTCACCTTGATTTCAAACGGATTAAATGCCGAAACGCAAAATTATGCGCGCGGGAAGGATGCGATTGTCATCTCTGGAGGAGATATTTTGGACGATAAAATGCTACTTAATTTGAAGGAATTAGGGATCAATAAGATCATGACAAGAAGTAAAGAAACATCCCATATTGATCTGGTGAAGGCAGGCTCCCTGCGTATTCAGATTGCGAATGCACCTTTTGAGGATCAAAGCCCAAAAGGACTGGCAGAACAGACTATTCGGAATCTCAATCTCTGGGGGATGGAAAAATGTGTTGGTAAAGCATGTTGTTGTTTAAATGACTGCGCAAAAAATAATTTTCAATGAGTACACAAGACAAGACTATGGCGGAGCTGGTGCAGAAATATAATGTTGCAGCACCACGGTACACCAGTTATCCAACTGTTCCATTTTGGGATGAGAAAACATTTTCTACTGATGCTTGGACGGATCAGGTATACCTTACTTTCAAACAGTCAAAAGATAGGGGGTTAAGTCTGTATATACATCTTCCTTTTTGCGAGAGCTTATGCACATACTGTGGCTGTAATACGCGTATCACAAAAAATCATCAGGTTGAACTGCCTTATATTGCTGCCCTCCTAAAGGAGTGGGAGATGTATCGGACTGTTTTCAAAGGTGCGAAACCGCTCGTGTCAGAAATACATTTGGGTGGTGGTACACCGACATTTTTTCAACCTGAGAACCTGAAATTGTTGATTGAGGGAATTCTTGAACATGTCGATGTCACAGCAGATCGCTCTTTTTCATTTGAAGCGCACCCTGCTAATACCACAACCGAGCACCTACAGATTCTTTTCAACCTAGGCTTCTGTCGTCTCAGCTTAGGTATACAGGATTTTGATCCTTTGGTGCAATTTATGATCAATAGACAGCAGACCTTTGAGGAAGTAGAAGCGGTGATGTTGAATGCCAGAGAGATCGGTTTTGAATCCATTAATTTCGATTTGATCTACGGATTGCCTAAGCAGACCCAAGCATCTGTACAGGATACGATTGAAAAATCTATGCTGCTCAAGCCAGATCGTATATCTTTTTATAGCTATGCCCATGTCCCCTGGTTAAAACCCGGGCAGCGGCATTATACCGAGGCGGATCTGCCGAAAGGTACTGCCAAACTAGCACTTTATAATCTCGGGAAAAAGCTGATCTTGGCACAAGGTTACGCAGATATCGGGATGGATCATTTTGCGAAAAAAGATGATGAACTTTATTTGGCTTTCCAAGAAGGACGCTTGCACCGTAATTTCATGGGGTATGCGGATCGGTTTAACCCCTTATTAATTGGCATTGGTGTGTCCTCGATCAGCGACGCTTGGGGTGGTTTTGCGCAAAATGTAAAAACAGTTAAAGAATATCATAAGCTGATCGCATCAGGTGTCTTGCCTGTAGTGAAAGGGCATATACTTAATGCAGAAGATCTGGTCATAAGACGTTATATCCTTGATATGATGTGTAAAGGTAAAGTACAATTGGATCCTACATCGGATTTAACTGAGCAGATTAAAGATGAATTGTCAACATTGGTCCAAGACGGCTTAGTCAGCATAGAAGGAGATCTGATTCGATGCACTACTATCGGACGTTCATTTCTACGGAATATCTGTATGGCTTTTGATCAACGTTTTTTAAAGCTGCGTACAAAAACGCAGTTATTTAGTGAAGCAATTTAATTGGGGATATGGCGGTAACAAAAGAAAAAGTACAACAAATCGAGAAATGTTTCCACTGTGGAGACACAATCGAAGAAACAGGTTACCATCTCGATGAGCATGATTTTTGCTGCCTCGGATGCCAAACTGTCTATCAGGTTTTGCAGAATGGGGGGATGCAACAATACTACCGTTATAATCAGCATCCTGGAAAATCCAATAAAGAAAAACAAGCGGATTTTTCGTATTTGGATGAGCCACAGATTGCGGCTAAATTAGTCGATTTTAAGGATGATAAGATGACTATCATTACCTTTTATATTCCTGCTATCCATTGTAGCTCGTGTATTTGGCTGTTGGAAAATCTCTATAAATTAAATCCAAACGTGTTACAGTCCCGCGTGGACTTTATGAAAAAACAGGCTAGTATCACTTTTAATCATACTTTACTTCCGCTCAAAGATTTAGTATATCTATTAGCTAATATTGGTTATGATCCCAAAATTACACTGCAGGATGTCGTTAAAGAGGGAAACAAGAATAACCTGAATCCCTTGGTTGCCAAGATTGCAGTAGCAGGATTCTGTTTCGGAAATTCGATGCTATTTAGTTTCCCGGACTACTTTGGTATGGGAGCATTTGAAAAGGAGTATGCGAGTTTTTTCGGTTATATCAATTTAGCTTTTGGATTGCCAGTTTTGTTGTATTGTGCTTCGGATTACTTTAAGTCTGCGTATGTCAGTTTGAAACAAAAAAGGTTGAATCTGGATGTCCCTTTGGCCTTGGGTATTTTGGTCCTGTTTTTACGTTCGGCTTTCGAAGTAATAACGCAGACTGGAGCTGGTTTTACAGATACTTTATGTAGTTTGGTGTTCTTTATTCTGATCGGAAAATGGGTGCAGCAGCGGACCTATTATCATATTTCTTTTGAAAGGGATTATCGGAGCTATTTCCCCGTTGCGGTAACTGTACTTACTGAAGATGGGGACAAACCTGTGCAATTGGCCGATATTAATATCGGTGATCGTATACTTGTTCGTAACAATGAGATTATCCCGGCAGATGCCATATTATTAAAAGGCGATGCGGGGATTGACTTTAGTTTTGTGACCGGAGAATCAAGTCCTGTGAGTAAAACCTTAGGGGAAATTATTTACGCCGGGGGACGTCAGACGGGCGAGGCGATCGAACTGGAGGTTATAAAGCCGATTTCACAGTCGTATCTGACCAAATTATGGAATAATGAAAATTATAAAGATTACGATAAGCATTTTCAGACTTTTGTGAACTTTATAAGTAAATATTTTACTGTTGTTTTATTGGCGATCGCTTTTTTCGCAGCACTATATTGGGCTGTGGACGGAAGCGCCAATAGGGCTTGGGGAGCTTTTACGGCAGTGCTGATTATAGCGTGTCCTTGTGCATTGGCGTTGAGCTCTCCTTTTACCCTATCTGCGGCATTAAGTATTTTCGATAGAAACAAGTTCTATGTTAAAAATACAGCGGCAATCGAGCAGATGGCAACAATAGATACACTCGTTTTCGATAAAACAGGAACTATTTCGTCGCCTAAAGCAACCTCAATTTATTTTGAAGGCTCACTTAATACAAATGAAAAAACGTTGGTATATGCAGTATGTCGTAATTCTAGTCACCCCTTGAGCCGAGAGATTGTGAAATGGCTGGATGTGTGTTCTGATGTTCCGGTCCGAGATTTTAAAGAGTTGCCAGGAAAAGGGATGGAGGCGATGGTTGAGGGGCTAGTTGTCAAAATCGGTAGTGCCAGTTTTTTGAATATAGGAAATATCAAAACTGACGGATCTGTCGTATTTATACGTATCGACGAAGAGCTGAAAGGATATTTTACGATGGAACAGGCTTGGAGAGATGGCTTGCCTGCTTTGATCGAAAATTTCACACCTCGTTATGATCTTCACCTGATATCAGGGGATAATGACCGACGCATGGATGCGCTAAAATTGATTTTTCCTTCGGAAGCTTGCTTGATGTTTAATCAGTCTCCAATGGAAAAACTGGGGCGCATTCAAAAATTTCAGCAGGCGGGAAAACATGTCTGTATGATCGGGGATGGATTGAATGATGCGGGAGCATTGCGTAAAGCAGATTTAGGGATTGCTGTCAGTGATGATATTAATAACTTTTCGCCTGGATGTGATGCTATTTTAGACGGTGAGTCATTTTCAAAATTATCGGATTTCTTTGCTTTCAGCAAAGATGCTGTAAAGGTAATCCATATGAGCTTTGGGATATCCTTGCTCTATAATATAATCGGGTTGAGTTTTGCTATTCAAGGGATTATGTCGCCCTTATTTGCTGCAATCTTGATGCCGATAAGTACAGTTACAATTATCTCATTTACCAGCTTAATGACAAGATGGTATGCAAAACGTCATAAACTATAGTTGTTATGGAAATCATGTATATTCTAATCGGTTGTAGTGTATTATTAGCTTTGGTGTTTTTATGTGCTTTCTTTTGGGCGAATAAGTCAGGACAGCATGATGATACCTATACCCCTTCAGTAAGAATTTTGTTTGATGATGACACAGCGGAAGAAGTGGAAAAATAATTTGTAATAACTAAAACGTTATCGTAATTAAATCAATTACTTTTTTTTGTAATTAAGGTTATTATCAATAAAATTGGGGATAAATACCAATTTGAAATAGAAATACATGAGTAATAATCCATTTTCATTAAAAGATAAGATTGTCGTGATCACAGGTGGTACGGGGATTCTTGGTGAGGCATTTGTGGAAGCGTTGGCTGAGGCAGGGGCAAAAGTAGCTATTCTTGGGCGTAACGAGCAGATCGGAAAAGAGCGTGTACAGCAAGTAGAATCTCTCGGAGGGGAGGCCATATTTGTAGAGGTTGATATCATGGACGAACAGGATGTCAGTAGAGCAAAGGATGAGATCCTTGATAAATGGGGGCGAATAGACGCTCTGGTGAACGCTGTCGGTGGAAATATTCCAGGCGCGACAATAGGTGCTGACCAAGATCTATTTGCAAGTAATATTCAAGACACGATTAAAGCGATCGAGCTAAATCTCTATGGAACAATTATCCCAACACATATTATTGGTCGCGTAATTGCAGAAAGCGGAAAAGGAGCCATCGTAAATATCTCCTCCTTGACAGCAAGTCGGCCTTTCACTCGGGTATTGGGATATACAGTTGCCAAACACGGTATTGACGGCTATACAAAATGGATGGCAACGGAACTTGCGCAGCGTTATGGTGATCAAGTTCGCGTCAATGCAATTGCGCCGGGTGTCTTCTTGACCAAACAAAACAAAAATCTATTGATAAATCCAGACGGTAGCTATAGTGAACGTACCAAGCGGATACTTAGCGGAACACCTTATAACCGACTGGGAGATCCACGGGAATTAAAAGGAACTTTAATCTATCTATTGAGCGATGCCTCAGCTTTTGTAACTGGTGAGACAGTCTTTGTAGATGGTGGTTTTAATGCATGGTGCGGCGTTTAACGAGATTTTGAGATGAATAAATTAGAACAAACATGGCGTTGGTATGGTCCCAACGATCCAGTATCCTTGCAGGATGTTAAACAGGCAGGTGCAACGGGCATCGTTACGGCTCTACATCATATTCCCCATGGCGAGGTTTGGCCTCTTGCCGATATTCAGGAGCGAAAACGTATTATCGAAGATGCAGGTTTGGTTTGGTCCGTGGTAGAGAGTGTAACGGTCCATGAAGAAATTAAAACAAAAGGACCTCGAGTTGATGAATATATCGCTAAGTATAACCAGACACTAGCTAATCTTGCGGAATGCGGTATTAAAACAGTCTGTTACAATTTTATGCCAGTACTGGATTGGACCAGAACGCAACTGGATTTGGTGATGGCAGATGGCTCAAAGGCTCTTTATTTTGACTGGATTGACCTGGCACTTTTTGATATCTTTATTTTAGAACGAGCTGATGCGGAAAAAGACTATTCAGAAAATATTGTCAAAAGAGCAACGAAGCGCTTTGGTGAAATTTCCGAACAACAAAAAGATAGCTTGGCCGATGTCGTTCTGATGGGAATTCCGGGAGAAAAAAATGTGGAATTGGATGCTTTAAAAGCCAGTATTGATACGTATAAACATATTGGAAGGGATGGCTTGCGTAGCAATCTAGTCTACTTTCTAAACGGAATTTCTGCGGTATGTGAGGCAAACGGCATCTGTATGACGATCCATCCCGATGATCCACCTTATCCGATTTTAGGTTTGCCACGTATTGCTAGCAATGGTGAAGATCTTGGCTATATCTTGAGTGAAGTGCCTCAACAATTCAATGGTATCTGTTTTTGTACAGGTTCTTTAGGAGCTAGCCAGACCAATGATTTACCGGCGATATTAGAGCAGGTAAAGGCGCGGGTAAACTTTGTCCATTTGCGGAATGTTAAGAAAGATACCATTGGTAGTTTCTATGAAGCAGATCATTTGGATGGGGATGTGAATATGCATAAAATTATGCAAATTTTGGTTGCTGAAAATCAGTTGCGATCTACTGCTATTCCATTTAGACCTGATCATGGACATCAGATGTTGGACGATCTTAACAAGGTGACAAACCCTGGTTATTCTGCTATTGGCCGATTAAGAGGTTTAGCTGAATTACGAGGATTGGAATATGGAATTGCTGGTGAGTAATCTATTGTAATAATTGTAGTGATTACTTTCGCTGATGAGAAGGTTATAGTATAAAAAAACAGTCAGGAGATAATAGCGCAAGCGATATTTTCTGACTGTTTTTTATTATTTTCCTTCGATGTAAAAGGGAAGGGGTTATAACGAAGATTTTCTTACGACAAGCTGTGTCGGAAGTTCTATGGTTTCAAATTCGTGAATTGGTCTTGTCTGATTAATTGTGTCAATCAGTTTTTTTGTTGCTATTTCACCGATTTCAGTTGCAGGTTGTACGACAGTTGACAGTGCAGGGTTTAATGAGGCTGCAATTTGTGTATTAGAAAATCCGATGACGGCAACTTCCGTCGGAACTTTGATCTGAAGTTCGGCTAAAATGCCCAATGTCCTTGTTGTGATAACATCCGTTGCGCCGAAAATTGCATCGATTTTTTTGCCATCAATATATTCTTTAATTATAATTTCTTTTATACTATTGTCTAAATCAACCGTGCTGTTAAAGCTACATTCGATGTAATGTCTTTCATTAAAAGGTATGCCCGCATCAGAGAGAGCTGCTTTAAAACCACTTAAACGTTCTTCGGCAACACCTAGGTTTTTTCCTGTGATATGTAAAATATTCCGTTTTCCTTGTTGAATAAGGTGTTGGGTTGCATTGTATGCTCCTTGAAAATTATTGACTCCGACTTTAAATGTGTCCAATTTGTGATTGATGCGGTCAAAGATAACAACAGGTATTTTAGCTTTAATGAGGTCTTTAAGCTCTTCAATATTTGACCCAGAAGACACGGGAGCGATCATTAGCCCATCTATGCCTCGCATTCTTAATACATCTATACAATTCTTTTCTACGCGTTCATCCTCTCTACTTTGCATAAAGATAACATCGTAGATGGTTTGTTGGGAAGCGATCTGAATTCCATCGAGAATTTGAGATACGAATGTATTGCTGATATTGGAAACAATGACTCCAATGGTATTTGATTTTCCGATTTTTAAACTTCGTGCCAACTTATTGGGATGGAAATTATGCTTTTTAGCGTACTCCTGAACCATTTTTTTAGTTGCTTCACTGATTTCGTAGCTGTCTGATAGTGCTTTGGAAACTGTCGAAACAGAAATGTTGAGTTCTAAGGCTATATCTTTCAGGGTAGTTCTGCTCATCACTTTGGAGGTTGTTATAAGAAGATAAATCTACATAAAAAAAAAGACAAACCAGCTGTTTTTGATAATTATCAATGGTTTGCGTTGTAACAATAATATAGTCCGGTTTATAGCATTTTTATGTTTAACAAATTCAAATTTTTGAATCCTTTTACTTTTAAAAACTGCATTTCCAGCCAATGAGTCCAAGTGTTTAGCCTATTTAATGTTTTTTTCGCTGCGGTTCGAGACCTGTTCGGAGCTGAATCGGGATTTAAAGGGGGCTAAGTGCAGGTGTTGGCATGGTTCTACCAGACTGGTACTGCTGTTCTAGCGTGTTTAACTCGGACTCACCACGGACTCACCACGGAAAGAATACGGATTTACCCCGAAGCTGTCCCGACTGAGATACGAAGCTGTCCCGAGGTTTATCCCTTGTGCAGCCGATTGAGCCGGGAGCTACACAAGGAATATTATATATTAACCTGCTGGTTCTATCATTTGGTCCTTGGCTGGGGATGAGACTGGTTTAATACGAGGGGAGTGAAACCCCAAGTATTCCCTTTGATTCAAAATAAAAGGAATCTCCTGGTATTGCCCATTTTTGGTTGGATCCCCTAACGGCCTTTTTTTGATCCGTGTTCGGATATCGCTCGTCCCCGTTTCGCCGATGCTCGGGATTTTCCTATAGATTCTCTATCCATCCCCTATACAAACGATAGGTAATGGATGGATAAACG
>NZ_JBWKUH010000039.1:0-34995 GCF_059420745.1 Sphingobacterium sp. GW821-FHT03E03 | reverse complement strand
TTCTCCGACTTTGTATGGTGGAGGCTACAGGATTCGAACCTGTGACCCTCTGCTTGTAAGGCAGATGCTCTGAACCAGCTGAGCTAAGCCTCCATACTTTTTTAAAGAACGCCGTTCCCTAATTGCGTGTGCAAATATAGCTTAAAAATTCTATTCTCAAAATTATTTTCAAAGATTTTCTACATTTAAAACTGCAACAAGCTAAAAAACACCCACATAATTTTCACAGCAATTAATCGTAGAACTTCCACGAAATACCAAATCTAAAGTTGGCTGTATTCATTGGATAACGTCGCACAGTATAATAACCATTCGGGTAGAAATTCTGATTTAGGAAATTATAACTTAAAAACATATTGACCCGCTGTATATTGGCGGTAATCCATAAGTCCATAATCGGATAAGTAGAAAATTCTATCTGCTGATAAGCGTTATAAAACTGCCCTGTTCCTATCGAGTAATTTGGATTGGCATAAGGCGTATTAAATTTGGCATCAATACCTATACTATAATCAATGACTTTATAAAAGAGATTGCTATAATAGAGACTATGCCAAGTATAAACCTCAGGAATAGCCAATACGCTCTGTTGATCAGTTTTTTGATAAACCACCAAGTTATCAAGTGTAAAATGATTGAGTTTAAATTTCTGGCCCACACTCACTTTCAATAAATTGGCGTTATCCAGTTGCGCCGGATTAATCCATTTATCCTTCCTACGGTCGTTTTGCGGATTCGGCAGCTCTTCAAAATAAGTATAGTTATTCATCAGAAAATACTCAACCTTTCCATTAAAACCCAATGTAGGGTTACGATATTGAAAGGCCACATTTTGAATTTTGGTCTTTTTTAGCCCCAAATCATTCCAGTTACCATAAGTATAGTTCAGGTTCTCAAAAATCATTTCAGGAGATTTGTTCTGCGAATAGGCAGAAAGAGTCACCTTTCCGATTTTATCTCCCATGGAAATATCCGCCTTTGCTTCATAGAGGAAATCCCCTATATTATGGCCAAAAACAATCTGATTGGCTTTTAAGCTGAAATCTAACCGATCTGAAAATTTATAACCTAGCTCACCCTTGACAATTCCATTTTGATAGAAACGATCAAATGTTGTACTATCTGGCAATTTCTTAAGTGGTTCGGGGTACGCGGCCTGATTGCTATAGTAACGCAATGAGTCTACCTGACTCTGCTCCACCCAGTTCATATCATGCTGAAAAGCAAGGTTCAGCTTAGCTTCATTTTTAAAAATTGATTTGCCACGCAGAAAGAAATTATACTCAAACTCATTGGAAACATTAGTGATCGCTGTTTTATCATTGTTCAGCGCAAATGCTTTATTATTGTAAGGCATTGCAGCAGCCCGGTCGTTCATGTTCTTGAAGAAGTTATAGGTCTGCCTTCTTATGCGGGTGTTATGCGCCATACTGTTTGTCGGATAGATCTGCATGGTCGGCTTTCCCTTATCGACAGTATCAATCCGACCGACATAGAGCGACTGACGCAAGAACAGCGAATTGTCCCACCATTTCGATCTCGGCACGGTCGCATTAGTAGCATCCTGAAATTTGACAGGAAACCGATCCGGAGACTGTTTATTTTCGGGAGCAAATGGACGGTCTTCAACAGTAGAGCCATTCTCCATTGCATCCAAGCGGTTGAAAACAGCGTTGATCAATAAATTATAACGGTTATTTTTAGACTCATACCACGATGCAATGGATGCCTTCAGATCCGAATAATTCTGATTAAGATAAAATCCATCTGTTTTCGTTGAATGAAAGTCAACATTCATATTCCATTGCGAATTGATATTCTGTGCTACCCGGGCCCTAAAGACCTGATCATTGAAAAAGAACCCTACTGCTGACAGTTCGGAATAACGCGCCCGAGCCCTAAAATATTGAACAGAATCCGGGTTCAACAAATAACGCTCCAAAGCAGTGAATCCAGACTGAAATCCAATTGTCTTTTTGGGTTGGAATAATAAGTCGCGAGTAGCAAGACCATACGACCCTAGATTCACACTGGGATTCCAGGGTGTGTTTTGGGGATTATAATATTGGTAATTATGGTGTGACGTATCTATTTGCCTTGTATAAGTTCCTTTTTTTAGCATATCCAATGTCGCATAACGGATATACTTTGCAGACAGGATAACCGAATCTTTTTTTCCATCTTCTTTGGCTCTCGCCGAATCCAACGCGCTGCTCCACTCCTCCTTGCTTTGCGCAATTACATCCATGGAACAAACAAGTAAGACACACAGTGCGGCTAAAACGCGTACGATCAACTTCATCTAAAATTGTATATAGTCTAAATTTACTGCAAAGCTATTAATTCTTTCAAAATTAATGTCATCTTAGGTTCCGCTTTCTCAGCGACAGCTACGATTTCCTGCAAAGACACAGGTTTTAACACATCGTGAAAGCCCTCATCCGTAACAACAGAGATTGCAAATACCGGAAGAGCCATATGATTGGCAACAATCACCTCTGGCACCGTACTCATGCCGACTACATCCCCACCTATAATTCGCATGAAGCGGTATTCAGCTTTTGTTTCCAGGTTTGGTCCCTGTGAGGAGACGTACACAACCTTTCGTGCTGTAATTCCGTTCTTTGCTGCAATTTCAAGTGCCTGTTCAATCATTACACGATTATACGGTTCACTCATATCCGGAAAACGAGGCCCAAATTCAGTCAGGTTTTGCCCACGCAATGGATTGTCAGGCAATAAATTGATATGATCTTCAATAATACCCAGATCTCCATTCCTGACATCTGGATTCAGGGATCCCGCTGCATTTGACACAAAGAGCTTTTTGACGCCCAGCACTTTCATGATCCGAATAGGAAAAGTAATCTGCTGCATATCATACCCCTCATAATAATGGAGTCTTCCTTGCATGGCAACTACATTCTTGCCATTTAATTTTCCAAAAATTAATTTACCGGAATGGAATTCTACTGTAGAGATGGGGAAATTAGGAATATTGGAATACATCAGCTGATATTCGATCTCAATCTCATCAACCAATTTACCTAAGCCAGTACCCAGGATGATACCGAATTCTGGAGTAAAATCTCCGATTTTTCTACGGATAAACTCCGTAGTCTCATTTATGCTATGATACATACGTACAAAAAAACTAAGTATCTCAAACTTAACTTAATTTTTTTGTACGTACAAATCAAATATCGCGGCTTAGTTATGCGAAAGTGCCTTTTCACTCGCCTTGCCTGGAGAACTGACCAAAAGCATCAAGAAAGTGATAAAACCATTGATGATAATCAGGTCCAGTCCAATAACATAAGGTGTATACACCTCAATCACATAGGTTTTCAGTAAATACAATATCGTTGGTGAAAGCACACAGATATAAGGCACCGCCTTATCCCGGACAGCAGATTTTGTGAAGATTCCAAAAACAAACAATCCCAGCAATGGACCATAGGTATAGCTTGCCGCAGTAAATATCGCATTCACCACTGAGTCGTCATTGATCAGCTTAAATACGAGTATCACTAATAGCATCACAATCGAAAAACCAAAATGAACATAATTACGCTGTTTGATGAGAGCGGGATCATTGGGATTTTCCTTTTTATTGAAGTTCAGGAAATCCACACAGAACGAAGTTGTCAATGCTGTAAGCGCACTATCGGTTGTTGCAAATGTCGCTGCAGTAAGCCCCATCATAAATATAATCGCCGGAACGATAGCCAAGTGGTTCAACGCAATCTCCGGATAGAGGTAGTCGCGTGTCGCCAGTTGTGACACATCAATACCATTTTTTGCCGCATAGATATACAACAAGGCTCCCACCGCTAAAAAGAAAATATTGATCACCACAAATACACTTGTGAATGTAATCATATTCTTTTGTGCTTCTTTGATCGTTCCCATAGACAGATTCTTTTGCATCAGGTCCTGATCAAGTCCCGTCATAGCAATAGTCACAAAAATTCCACCCAAGAATTGCTTCCAAAAGTTTGCTTTACTGCCGACAAAATCATCCCAGAAGAAGATTTTGGAATAGCTGCTTTCTTTAACCGCTTCGAATGTATCTACGATCCCGAAGTCCAATCCCTTAGCCATAAAATAGATCGACAGAATAACGGCAGTCACTAAAAAGGTAGTCTGTAGAGTATCTGTGACAATAATCGTCTTTAAGCCCCCCTTATTGGTATATAGCCAGATAAGCACCAAACAGATCACTACTGTAATCGCGAAAGGCACATTCCAGGCATCAAAAATAAAATGCTGTAGGACAATTGCAACCAGATATAAACGAAAGGCTGAACCAATGGTACGCGAAATCAGAAAAATAGCAGCACCGGTTTTATAAGTTGTATGCCCAAAACGTTCCTCCAAATAAGTATAGATGGAGGTCAGATTCATCCGGTAGTAAAGTGGCAGCAATACATAAGCAATGATGATAAAGCCAACAGCATTACCTAGCACAAATTGAAAATAGCTAAATTCTGAAGCGCCAACAGCACCGGGAACAGAAATAAAAGTTACACCGGAAAGCGCAGTACCGATCATCCCAAAGGCAACCATATACCATTTCGAATTTCGGTTAGCGACAAAGAAGGTAGAGTTGTCGGAAGATCCTTTTGAGGTGAAGTGTGCTACTGCGAGTAAAACCGCAAAATAGATCACAATAAAGGATAATAATATAACTGGTGACATAGTTTGTTTTTAATAGGTGATTTTGATGCTGATAATTTTAATGTGTTGCCTGATAGGCTTCAATCGCTTGCCTTACATTGCCAAATTGTTCCAACAAAGCTGCTGCATCCTCTTCAGTTGCCCCAGTCTGATCCATAATAATGCGTACCCCCCTACCAACCAATTTATGGTTTGACAACTGCATATCGACCATTTTATTCCCTTTAACACGGCCCAGCTGAATCATTACTGCTGTACTGAACATATTTAATACAAGTTTCTGTGCTGTACCAGACTTCATACGAGTAGACCCGGTCACAAACTCTGGCCCTACAATGACCTCAACAGGATATTGTGCAATTTCAGCAATCGGAGAACCGTCATTACAAACGATACAACCTGTTATCAGTCCTTTTTCGTTTGCAGTCTTCAAGCCACCAATGACGTAAGGCGTAGTACCAGAAGCAGCAATACCGATCACGACATCATTCTCATCAATATCATAAGCTTCCATATCCTTCCAGGCCTGCTCCAGATCATCCTCAGCAAATTCCACAGCCTTACGGATCGCCGTATCCCCACCAGCAATTAACCCAATGATCCACTCAAATGGTACACCATAAGTCGGAGGCAATTCAGACGCATCCAATACTCCCAATCGACCACTTGTACCAGCTCCGATATAAAATGTCCGACCACCCGCCTTCATTTTCTCTACCGTAACCTTAACCAATGCTTCGATCTGAGGAATAGAGCTTTCAACAGCTAGTGGCACAGATTTATCCTCGTTATTGATATTAGTCAATAATTCATGTACAGACATCTTGTCCAAATCCTGATAATTCGAATCTTTCTCCGTTGTATTAACCATTCTTAATATATATTGTATTTCTTAATTCAATAAACTAGGAATATCCACGATTTGATACCCCTTCTTTTTTAATATCTTAATTATATCATCCAAATGATGATATAGTTTATCTTTCCGTCTTTCGTCTGTCCCCATATGGATCAACACCATAAAACCATTCAGGCCGGATTTCGTTTCTTGAGACCAAAGGCCTTCCAAAATTGCTGCAGAAGACAGATAACGTTTCCCCATTTCGGGATAGCTGTAATCCGCAGCGGTCCTTATTCCGGGTGTATAATTGATTGAAGACAACCCTATTTCTTTGGCCCATGCCACCGTCTGGCTATTATACCATTCATAAGAAGGAATATAATAATGTAGCTTACTTGTATCTACCCCAGAAAGTGCCAATTCAATCAGATTAGCCTTCAAATCCCGCAGGAACGAATCCCGGCTGACCTGCAACTTATCCCGACTCCCCCAATCGCTGATCAGAAGATGCTTATCTGAATGCCCCGACACCAAATGTCCGTCTTTCAACATCTGCCGGATATAAGGCTTGAATCTTGCGTTCCGTAGATAATCTCCTGTTAAGAAAAAATTCCCCTTCACGTGATGACGCCTCAAACTTTTCAAAACCACTGCTGTTCCCTCTGACAAATCATGCCCTGTAAAAAGTAAGGCCACTTTTTTCGTTGTAGAATCACCGCGGACAACCGCACCGAAGACATCCCTGATTACTTTTTTCCAACAGGCTCCTCCAATGCCTTTCCTTCTTTAGCCGCTAGCAAGTAGATCAATGAAGCTGTTCCATCCATGGTGAGTTCATTGGTACTGTAATCACCATAATCATCATGGTAAACAGCCAGGTCACTCTGAAAGTCCGCATAGCTATCAGGGTTATTCAGTTTAATACCGATCAGGTTACGGTAAGTAGATGCCATTATTGGACCATCTACCAGCCCGCCATCAATCGGGTGTTTACCCAAATAAGTAAAAGCAGAATGTGGATCAATTGGTGTATCGCCCCAAGATGGAAGACCATAGACCATACTTGTACCCCATGGATTAGCACCAAAGAGCCAATCGAAATTTGCCTGCTCCAGTTCATCAAACTGATTATCTCCTGTCAGCTCTTTATACCAAAGGCATTGCATTGCGAAAGAAGCTGTTAGATTGTTGCTGCACCAGATAAAAGGAACCCCTCTTAAAAATGCATTTTGCTCCGCACGTTTATTGACCTCTTCAATACCTTGTCTATAATATGAAACAATCTCCTCGCGATCCTGTCCTTTTATTTTTTTAGCCAATTCATAATGCCCCAGGTTGATAAAAGGATACCACTGATAGTGCGCAGCAGTATCTGTTATCATCCAGGGTGTTATTTTTTCTTGTCTGGCATACTGCATAGCCTCTTCGGCAAACTTGTTTTTCTTTGTTACCGAAAGTCCCATTGCCGCTGCCAGCTGCATATCATCCACCCAATTGTCTTCGGCATAGATATAGGGCGATTTGACCGAAACCGTCTGTGTCACCCCAGGCTTTATATTTGCATACGCATAAGCTGTCTCTGCTTTCTGAGACAACAGCCTTGCATATTTTTTATCATCCTTCCCAAAAAGCATAGATCCCAAACGGAAAGCGCTACTCAATTTCCCTGCTGTAGAACTTGTTCCGGTAGTGTTATTCATAAACTTGCCCCTTTGTTGCGGCTCGCCATCTATAAAATACACCGGGCGTTCAAATCCCCGCCCATAATAAGGATCCTCCTTGGGCATACGCATACTGGCATGATCCCGATCATCCGCAATCTGATTATACATCTGATCCGCCTTTGGATGCATCTTCAGCAACCAGTCCAGTCCCCATTTAGCTTCATCCAATATATCGGCACGACCGTTCTTCCCATCCAGACCATTTGCCTGCTTTTGATCAGCAAACACCTTGGGAAAGTCCCGATAAGCCGCCAGCAGATGGAATGTTGCATTTGCCGACGTAGTCGCGTATTGCAAATAATCAGAAGCATCATGCCAACCTCCCCCAGCATCAATATGTGAACTATCGGCTACACCGACTTTACCGGCATACAGCGTAAAACCATCGTGCGTATGACAGCTATCCTTCAAAAAAGGATTAAACAATGTCCGTTGTTGACGCATGTAGCGCAACACAAAGTCCGCTGCACCCTTATAGACATCGCGGGCTATCCTAAAATGAGGAGATTTGATTTCTCCTACCTGGATAAAAAAACTTCCCGTATCCTGTAAAGCCGAGAAATCGAATCGAAAACTCTGCACAAAAGGGCCGTAAACACCATAATCTTTCCCTACGGGATGAGCATACACTGATTTACCAGTCTTTGTATCTTTAACCTCAAAAGAACGAAGCTGCCTGATTGATTTCCCGCCCCATACCGCGACTTTTTTACCTGCCGGTGTATAGCCTAATTGATTTATTCGAATCCAAGCATTTTGCTGTGCTTCCGCAAAGTTACAAACAAAACATGCAAAAACAAGCAAAAAAGCTTGACGTAAATTTAAGAAGTTTAGACATTCTTTTATCATAATAAGGCATTTATTTTTAATAAAATCAACTCAAACGGTTGTTTAAAACCTCAAAGAAACTATTTTACCGTCCATCGTACTTGCAATCACCTCATTACTACCGTTTACCACGACAGGATTGACCATGCCATTGGAAATTTTATATTGCCACATTATATCGCCTGTTTTTGCATCAACAGCCGAAAGCAAACCCGAATGACTCGGCACAAACACCAATTTACGATTTGTTTTTATCGCCGAAGGCGTCAATTCATAAGGCAATTTTAGTTTTGCTTTCCAAATTACGTCCATTTTCTCGCCTGTGGAAGAAATCCCCAACAGATCGCCATCCATTGTCTTCACGTAAACCTGTTTTTTATTTACTGCCAATCCCATAGACTCTCGCACACGTATAGTGTCTTTCTTTTCTCGCCAGACCACAGTCCCATTCTTTGCGTCTAATGCAGTCATAAACCGATCCGGTGCAACAACAAATACGCGATTATTTACCCCAACAGGATTGCAGGCGGCAGCCGAAAACATCCGATTGGCGTGGCCATTGTTCCATTCCCAGGATAGTTTTCCAGTTTTGGCATCCAATGCATAAAATCCATTTCCCCACGAACCGAAGATGATATTGCTCAAATAATACGTTGGCAAAGTCGATACAAACCCTTTGACCTGATCAAAACTCCATCTTAATTTACCAGTCTTTATATCCAAGGCTCTGAATTTACCATCCGAACCGCCGATAAAAGCGACACCATCATGCAGCAGTGGCGAACCCAATACTGCCTTATCTGTCTGTACCTTCCAGAGTAGTTTTCCATTTTCCGCATTGACAGCATATATAAAGTGATCCGAAGAACCGGCTACAACAATACCCTTCCAAACTGCTGGCGTGGAGTACACTTTCCCTCCAGTCCGAAAAGACCACAGTTTTTTACCGGATTTAAGGTCCAGGGCAAAGATATCACCCGCAGTATTAGATGTAACAACTTTGTTTTTATAGATTGTCAACCCTGCACCAATATCACTTGCATCTTCAAAAGTCCAGTTCACACGGACAGCACCTGCATACTTCTCATTGACCGCATAACTCGGCCGTGGATAAGTTGTAGTTTCGCGGTCATAGCGATGGTCAAACAAAGGTACTTCTAACCAAGGTTTTTCTTGTGTACCAATTCCTGGATTACGCTCTTGATAAGTCGCTTTTCCACCAGCGATGGTTACAATATTATAGCCACCGACAGCTTTATTTGCACGTAGGTTGGATCGGCCCATTACACCCGGAATCCCTTCCCAGTCATAGGCCTTGTTAGCATGTCCATGTCCGCAGAAAGCCAATTGAACATTGCGTGTTTTAACGCGCTTCAATGCATCAAACCAATTGTTAAGAGAAGAATCCTGTGGATAATGGTTAATATAAATTAATGGTGTTTGCCTGTCAGGGTTCGCAGCAAAGATAGAATCCATCCACACCAGATTTTCACGTGGTATCTGCCCTGGGCTCATGCGCATATTCGGACCAGAGTTTGTTCCAATAAATTCATAGCCCTTATGTTTAAAGAAAAAAGTCTCACCACCAAAGACAGTACGAAAGGTATTGGCTCCGTTTTCAGACCAGTTTCCATCGTGGTTACCCGGAATTACATACCAAGGCAACTGCAGACTATCCAAAATCCGCTTTGCCAATTTCAGTTCCTGATCAGCCCCAAATTCAGTAATATCTCCTGAGAGTATAACAAAATCGATGTCTTTCAATGTATTAAGATCCTTTACAGTACGTCGCAGATCTTCCTCCCCTGTTGCACCACCGACATGTGTATCCGTAACATGGGCAAATTTAAAAGACTGCGCAAAGGACACATTGATAATGCACAATAATGCAATAATTAAGGCTTTAAGCTTCGGTTTCATGGATAAAGTTTTCTTAAAAATAGCGTTTTTATGCGTAAACATAAAATATAAATGCGTTTTTATGCATGATATTTTTGATACAAAAAAACACCCTTTTATTAAAAAGCCTTTCTGAAATATTCAGAAAGGCTTATATTATTAGCAATAATGTTTACCAACCTGATGTTTGGGCTAAGATATAGCCTAAATCAGCATACTGCTGAATTTGATTTAGTCCAACAGGGGACATATAGACACGGTCAGTAAAACTTACACGGTTTGCAAATTTCGGAACCATATAGTAACCAACCAGAGCATCTCCATTTGTACCATTGTAAGTTATCGTATTCCCCCCAGCATCACGTACCTTCAAAACACCTTCATAAGCTTTTGTCAAACGATTTGGGAGATCTTGTTTAATATTCACCCATGGACCCAACGAATAATCTACATTGCGGGCAAAATTCATGTAATCCAATTTCTTCCAGCGACGAATATCATTCAATCTCGCGTATTCGTAGACAAATTCCATCCTCCTCTCTCTCCGGATCTCCCACATCAACGGAGAAACATCCGCATCGCGCTGTGGATCATTTGGTAAAGTATTTAACAATAAAGGAGCTGTCTTTTTAACACCTTTTGCAATAGCATCCGCATCCAATGGCCTATTTCTGATCGCATTAATAGATTTATCCAAATCAGCCTGAGTAACAGCAGCACCGCCAAAAAATTCCGCGAGAATTTGCTTCGCTTCAATCCAATTCAGTACAACCTCACCAAGACGAGCAACAGGGGCATCATTCGTATTCGTATTACTACTCCATTTTGCAGGATATGTTTTACCAATATAAGTAAGCGCCTCTCTTGCAGCGAATTTATGACCATAAGCCAAAGTAGATGAAGCTGTATTGACCACATTCATAAAAGTTGCCTCAAAACGAGGATCCCTTGTCTCCGCTAAAGATTTCATGGAGAAATCAGACGCATTTGCAACAGTCGAACTCTGCCAAATCTTACCATCATTACAGATAAATGATTTTAGCAAATCTAGGTTAACCCCTTTTTGCCCCTCTGTTCCGTTACTATAAGAACCTACCGCATGAGTCACTTTCAACGCATCATTATATGTTCTGAAGAAAATCACTTCCGCATTGCTAGACAAATCCTCTGATGCGAACAAACTTTTGAAATCACTACTAAAAGACCATTTACCACTATTCATAACCACCTCTGCAGCTTTTAAGGCAAGACCAAGGTATTTTTTTGCACGATCCTGATCCAGGCCATGATATTTTTCCCAAGAACCTTCAAACAGCATTAGATTAGAAATAAGTGCAGCTGCTGCATATTTATTTACATACCCTTTACCATCATCTGCACGCATGTTATCAAGCACATACTCAAAATCAAGATAAACCTTATCCATAACCTCGCCACGTTTTGTCCGCTCTTTATACATTCCGGCTTGATCCATAGGATCAACCTCAGCATCAAAATAGGGTACATCGCCGAATACGGAAACTAACCTGGCATACTCGTAACCTCTAAAAAAGCGGGCTACCGCAGTCCAATGCTTGTATTCAACATCGGTCAAGTTTGCCTTAGCTTTTGTATCAACTCTATTCAGCATGATATTAGCCTTTCTTACCCAATAGAAGTTCCATGTCGGGCCAGAATAAGTTGTTAATATATCTGGAGCAGGAGTCCCTACTGACAATGACGGAGTCGTGCCCCGACTTGTTGGAACAATTGTTTCAAAGCCCCCCTGGGTACCCTCCGAAGTAAAATCATCCGCATAATTATAGCCCACCAATGGCGCATATGCCGTACCATAAAATGTATTATAACCAACAAAGTAGTTTAGATAAAAATCATTTGCGTATAAACGAACATCCGCTTCATTGCGCCAAAAATCCTTATCAATGACCTTCGTTTTATCCGGTCTATCGAGAACATCTTTATTACACCCAACGCCCAGCAATACTGCAGACAGGATGATAGATCCAATTTTTATTCTATTTAATTTCATCTGTCAAATTCGTTTAAAAGTTTAACTGAACACCAAATGATGCGCTTTTAAAGGTCGGCGTTCCTACCCCAGTACGCCCACTGTTGTAATTCGTTTCATTAAAGAGCGAATATCCTTCAACTTCCTCCGGATCGATCGGCAATCCTCTCAGTTTGTCCCAAGTGAAGAAATTCTCCAAGGAAACATATACCCTTAAATTATTCAGCTTCGCCCGTTTGATCACATCTTGAGGAAGAGAGTAACCTAATGTCAAGTTTTTAATTCTCAAATATGACATATCCAGCAAGTAACGGGACTGTATCTGCATATTATTTACATTTAGACTTCCGCCGTTATTAAATGCTGCCGGATAGAACGCATTCTGATTGTCTTCGGTCCAATAGTCGTTTACAAAAGTAGCAGGCATCGCCCCATCCGAAATATTAAAGCCTGGTATCGCCAAGAAGCCAGCTCCCCAGACCTTACGTTGACCGACACCCTGGAAGAAAATAGATAGATCAAAACCTTTCCAGTCCGCTGCTGCTCTAAAACCATACTGATAACGCGGTGTAGAGTTACCAATAATTTTCATATCACCAGGATTATCAATAGTACCATCCCCATTATCAATCTCTCCATCGCCGTTTAAGTCTTTAAACTTAACATCTCCAGGACCAAAGTAAAAATTGGTTGAATTTTGGAAACGGGGTTGATAAACAGGTTTTTCGCCGTTCGTCCCTTCTTTTAAGAGATAGGCACTCCCTGTAGCGTACTTACTCATCCCCGCATTCATCTCCACGAGCTGCGGTTTGCCATCACCACCTAACACGAAGTCATTATATAGGTACAAACGATCAGTATCATAGCCCCATATATCACCATAAACCCGACCGTCATAATTCACACCGGTTGTTCTTGAAGATGTGTATCCACTAAATACAGATTTCGCATCATCAAAATTGGCTCTAAAATTGATCCCTAAACCATTTTCAAAACGATGATTAAAATCTACAGCAAGCTCAAAACCTTTTGTCGTCAATGTACCAAAATTCCCAAGCGGCGCCGGTGCCCCCAACGTATATGTAGTTCCCTCTAATGGCGCAAACATATTTTTGGTTTTTTTCTGATACCAATCGAACGTAATTCCCAGTTTATTTTTAAATAATCGCGCATCAACACCAAAATCCAAAGTCTCAATATTTTCCCATGTAACATCTGGCCAATTCAACTTAGGTGAACCTACCGCATTTAACAGGGCACCATTTACAATATAGTTAACTTGACCTGCTGACATATTCGCAATGTAAAGATCTGGATCTACTGTTTGATTTCCGATTGCTCCCCAAGATCCTCTAAATTTCAAATGACTAAGTGTAGACCTTGACCAGTCCATAAATTTCTCTTCTGAAACTACCCAACCAGCTGAGAAAGATGGATACCATCGCCATTTCAAATCTCCGGGGAATTTTGACGATCCGTCATACCGAAGATTACCTTCAAACAAGTATTTATTCTTATAAGCGTAGTTCATCCGACCAAAATACCCCAATTGTGATTCCCAATACTCGCCACCACTACCAGTAACCTGTCCTACTGCCAAGTCAAATTGAGGATTTTTAATATCCAATAGATCTGCACGCTGTGTCCAATGATAAGAACCATCATTTGTCACCCGGTTCAATCCTAAAATAAACTTGAAATTGTGATCCTCGTTTAGATCAAGCTCATAAGTCGTAAATGCATTCACAGTATGCTTATGTTCGTTTTGCGAACGCATATAGATATGATCCTGGGCTGACCCATTGGCTGTATACATATCATTAGAAAGATCATAAGCCAAACTTGCATCAGCATCCCCCTTATTAACAACAGCACCATCTTTATTCACATAGACAGGATTCCCTTGTGCGTCAAACCGTTGTTTGGCAGCCACCCAAGAGTTTGCAGCCGTATATCGAGTTCCATTTTTACGCCAGTTATAATCCTCATTTGTAAAGGTATAATCAACATCTACCTTCCAATTTTTCATAATATTAACTGTAGCACCAGCACTTAAGTTAATATAATTATGCAACATGGAAGCTTCATTTGCAGCCTCATTCTCACTCCACGGGCTTCTGATTGGGTTATTATTTTCATCATACCCCATTGGATAGAGTGAACTCCATCGGTACATGTACAGCCAAGGATCGGCCGTAGTTGAGTTTGTCGCATAAGGATAAACCTTATTCCGTTGCGCGAACATAGCCCCTGCACGAACAGTCACGTACTTATTTAACTCCGTATTTAAGCGTAGAGCCGCATTATACCTTTTGAATTTATCTGAATCACCAGCCTTCAACATACCGCTCTGATTCAGAGAACCAAAAGAAGCCGTATATTGTGTTTTATTTATCGAACCATTTAAAGACAAGTTATGCGTCTGCGTTGGAGCCCATTCGCGCACCATATAATCATAAGGATCATAAGTTCTGACGCCATATTTTTTTGTAGGCGACCCTGGGTCAACGTACCAATCCCGGCCATATACTGTCGGATCATCTTTACCAATGGACGAACCATATTTTTTATCCCACTCAACAGCTCTTTCGTAACTTTCCTTGTTCACTTTATAGAAAGCCCCTGTTTCTGTTCCACCAATACGATCCAATGCATCAATGGTATATTTCAACGCATTCACACGACCCATTTCTAATTTTTTATATGGATTTTGAAACGAGAAGTTGTTCGAGTAATTTACAGTAATTTTTTCTGAGCCACCGCCTGTTTTTGTCTTAATCAATACAACACCAAAAGCAGCCTTTGCACCATAAATAGAAGCAGAAGCGGCATCTTTCAAGACGGTAATGGACTCTACATCGTCGGGATTGACATACTGAATACTTGGAATCTCAACGTTATCCACTAAAATCAATGGGCTGCTACTCCCTTGGATGGATGATATTGCACCCCGAATACGCATTGTCGGATCAGATCCTACCTCTCCACTTGGCACTGTCACACTAAAACCCGGGGTAGTACCTTGAATCGCCCTTCCGACATCAGCAATCGGACGACTTTGTAGATTTTCTTTCACATTAATTGTTGAAACGGCTCCTGTCAAATTCCCCTTTCTTTGAGTACCGTAACCAACCACAACAACCTCATCTAGCGCTTGATCATCACTAACCAAAGTCACATTCAGCGAATTAGAGGTGACAGTAACATCTTTCGAAATATAGCCTATGGATGAAAAACGCAATTTACTTCCCACAGCAGCTGTAATTTTGAAATGCCCCTGCGCATCGGTCTTAGTTGACACCCCTCCGCCAACAACGGATACGCTTACGTCAGAGACTGGACCTTTTCCATCCGTCACAGTACCTTGTACTGTATTTTGAACTATACCTCTAGCAGAAGAATTCAGAAGGACACCCGTCAACTTAGTGCCATTCAAAGAACCTTCTTTCTTTGTAAAAGAATAGGATTCAGAAGGAAAACTCAATCCAAGAGCAACAGAAAATAGTACAAATTTTCTCATTGATTATAGAGTTTTAAAATAAATGATTTTAGTTAATATTGTTTATTCGTTAGTATTGTTTGCTATAAACTATTCAAAATCGGTGTACAGCAGGTATTTTTTACGCATTTGCTTGTAAACCTTTAAGTCTGCAACCCAAGAATCCCTGATCTGCACCTCAGACTCTCCTGCTATAATTTGTTTGCGCAATTGATCTGCCCCAGCTAGCTTATCAAAAAATTCCGGCCTAGCAAAAAACGTAGTTTTATCCGGCGTCTTTTTATAAAAATCCAGCAAGTATTTTAGTGTAAATTTTTGTTTATTAGGATCTAAGTCACGCAAATCGACACCATAGTTCTTAGCACCTTTCCCTTCCACATGTTTTGACATACCGTGACGTTCGCCTGGTGTAAATGTAAAAGACCCATATACAGGATTTGTATACCCCAACACCTGGAAAGGCCAATCTGTACCACGACCCACCGAAATATCTGTACCTTCAAACAAACACAGGGAAAGATACAAACGCACTGAAAGTTGATTAGGTAAACTCGGTGATGGAATTACCGGCAAATCATACGTTTTTTTATGGTTCCAATTTTGAATTTTTACGATTTGTATATCAGCTTGACGCCCATTTTCCAACCATTTTTCTCCATTAATCATCTGCGCTAGCTCACCAATGGTCAATCCATGAATCATGGCTATTTTATGCCAGGAAACATCTGATTTAAATTTATCATCATGGCGCACAGGTCCATCCACCTGATCACCATTTGGATTAGGCCGATCCAGTACAATTAGTTTTTTATTATGCTTTGCACATAATTCCATAACTCGATGTAGTGAGGTAATATAAGTATAGAAACGCGCCCCCACATCCTGGAGGTCAAAAATCATAACATCAATGGAATTGACAATGGAATCTTGTTTTTTATTTCCCCCGTAAAGGGTAAATAAACTTAATCCTGTTTTTTGATCTACGTCATTACCGAACTTCTCGCCACGTTCTACATTGCCACGAAAACCATGTTCCGGAGCAAAGGCAAACTTCAGATCAACCTTATTTTCAAGCAAAACATCCACTAGATGTCTTTTATCATTCCCTACAATAGAAGTCTGATTTCCCATAATCCCAACCTTCTTACCTTTTAGCTGTGGCAAGTACAAAGACAGCTGGTCTGCGCCAGGAGTGATCAAACTGTTTTCACTTATAGATACAGTATTACTGTTTTCTTTATTGAGTTTTGTTGACTTCAGTGAACTTCCGCAAGAGAAAAGGACAACAACAGATAGTACAAAGGCTAATTTTAGTAAGGCATATTTCATCATAAATAGACTATTTGTTCATGTATAAAATGCAGTTTTATGCATGAATAATTGAAAATCAGAATAAAAGTAAGTAGAAGTTTTCGTTTTTAAAACAAAATACCTTATAAAAACGCAAAAGAAAGTAAGTGTTTACTCACAATTAAAAATACAACAACCCCGCCAATACTCCTAAATAAACACAAAAAAGCACTTTAAAAGCTCCATAACAATAGCTTGAAAAGATAAAACACTATTTTAATAAGACATAAAAGATGTAACAGAAACACGTAGAAATATCATTTCCATATTTTAACATCTCATTAACAATACAGCAAAACACAGCAAACCCGCAAAAAAAAGGACTACACTGACACTTTCCCTAAGTGATCTCATATTGAGACAAGAAGAAAACTGGAAAATACAAACACCAAAAGAGACTGGCCACAAGGAAATGCCGCTGACCACATTACAAGTACGTACCCGAATTAAGGAAGAGGTTTTAGTTTTAGGTCAACCAAATGGCCCCTCAGAGAATGCATAAACTTATCACCCGGATCATCTTTACCAGTGATGTATTTAGGATCGGTTTCCTTCCACCACGAAGTCTTTTTAAAGCGTTGATATTCATGATGCCCGATCACGTATTCAATAGCATATGTTTTACTAAGATAGCGGATCAATTCTTCATTTGCTTTCAGCTGCGCATCAGTTAAGGGGTTCTGACGGCTACCTATATTTTCGATACCGATTGCACAATAATTGAGACCAATGGTATGCCTAGCAAAAATAGTATCGGGCAGAAATTGATAGATTGTTCCATCACGGTCGATTACAAATTGAGAAGATACATTCAAAGGACTCGCCTTGGTCAGCTCAGGTCTGCCTGGCAATTTCACAGGATTAAAGGTGTTGAATGTTGCTTTTACACTATTGTTAGCTGTCCAATGCACGACAACCATTTTAGGTTTTATTGTCGGTGCAGCTTGACTTAGCCCATGTCTATTTTTCAGATAATCCAAAGACAGCTGTACACGCTCTTGATTCCAGGTAATAGGCTTTTGAACAATCTTGGGTGATTGGGCAAAAAGAAAAAATGGAAATGCTGTGAAGAAAAATTTAATAAAGTATTTCATCGAAAAAAGTATTAGATAAAGAAAGCCGCAATTGCGGCTTTCAAATTTAAACTATTCTTTAGTATCCCACCAAACCGGAAATGACCATATATCGTCGTTCAACGCATTTGGATGAGATGCTTTTAAATTATCGGAATTATAGTTGATCTCATGCGAAACTTGACGCACTCTTCTGAACTGCTTTCCTTGCGGTATTTTCGTCTGCGCCGCAGCTGTGACCGTGTACTCGTAGGGCACTGACCAACCCGGATATACCGCACCACTGAAATCATAGCGGCGCATATCATTCCAATTTTGCTGCGAAAACGAAAGTGCGATAAATTTTTGCATCATAATTTTAGCCAGCGTAATATTTCCAGCGTTACCAATACCATTATTCAGGAAATTATCGATTTTCGCTTGCTCCATCGGCGATTTACTTTTGTTAATATTACCATACGAATTTAATTTGATATTCATTAAATCGATATGTGCTTTAACCCCATCTTTATACGCATTAAAAGCTCCAGCCTTATCCCCTTTGTTGAACAGCACTTCTGCTTTGATAAAACACATTTCAGGATAGGCAACCAGATGGGTAGGCGCATCAGGACGCGAGTAAAATGTACCCGAAGCAGCAACTGTACCATCATTCCATTTATAGATATCGGACACATCACTATCATATCCGACGGAACTACTTTTAATCGAAACATACACTGTATCGCCCCATCGCGCTGTATTAGCATTGTTGATATACCATGAGTGCGGAGCAACACTCCGTCCATTACTTTGGATTGTAACTGTTTTATCGTTGTAAGATGATGCTATTGGCCCTGAATTCATCCGAATATTTGATTTCATATCAACTCCTTTCGAACGAACAAATTTCTTTGGTGAACCGAACTCTGCCCAAGGAAGTAATTTATCCGCCCGCGGATCCTCTACACCTTTATTATCAAAATTGGTCAAAAGATCTTCATACCATTTGGTAACCAAAGTATTTGTATTCATTCCAGCATTGTTAAACACAATCGACGTTTTAACAGGATCTGCAAAAAGGATATCTCCAATATTGTCTGATTTATCATCAATATGCGACACCACTGTGCTCTCTCCAATTGAAGTAGCCGCATTGTTTAACGCTGTCAATATTTCATCAGGCTTATATAAACTGGTCTTTTTTGAAAGATTATTTAGCCACCTTGCTTTTAGCCCATAACACATTTTCAACCATTTCTTGACATCACCACCATTCCAGCTATCACCCGCAGATAGAGGTGCAGTAGCTGCCGGTTGCGCCATATTGAAATATTCGATTGCCTTATCTATATCAGCAAGACAACCCTCGAAAATCACCTTTCCATCATCAAATTTTGGCGTAATATAAGCCCCCAATGCCTCCGTATACGGCATCTCTCCGTACCAATCTGTCATCAGCATAAAGCCCATTGCACGAATAGTGTGCAATGCTCCAAGATAGTGATAGGCATTTTCAGATTTTGCCTTTTCCTCCATATCCTTGAAGTTCGCCCCTGCTCCTATAAAAAAGAATTGATAAGGTGTTGTTGACATACCAGGCAGAGGATTCCAGCCAGCAATCATACTATTTGAAGCTGCACCATTGACAAATGTCAATTGCTGTGTTACAAAGCTTGCGCGTGTTCCTGCTGTCCCTTGCGCATATAAATAATAATGCTGTATCCACGCCAGACGACTTTGCACCGAAGCGACAGTACTCGACGGCGTATTTGGATCCACATTGATATCCAACCAATTTTTGCTACAGGACGAAAATAAAGTTAGAACCAACAGAAATGAGACTATTCTCTTATATTTATTCATGACTTTTCTATCTTAAAATCTAAAATTTAAACCAAACATAACGCCAGCCGTACTAGGGACACCATTATAATCTATCCCTACCGAACTCGAACCTCTCACACCAGAACCAGCAGCCGACGCTTCAGGATCAAGCCCTTTATAATTGGTCAATAACCATAAGTTAGTTCCCGTCAACGTTGCTGTCAAACCTTTTACAACTTTTGAAACACCGGCATTCTTTAATACACCATCCGAGAAATTATAAGCAACAGAGATATTGCGCAAGCGTAACCAGTTGGTCTTCACCATAAAGTTCGCACTTTCACGCGCATAGAAATCACTCCAATAATCTTGAATAATCTTCCGTCCACTTGTTGACACACCTTTAATATCGTACATTTGATCTGCTAAAAATGTAAACGTCTTGTCTTCATATACAGGAACATCATTCGTTCCCCCATTACGGATTGCACCGCTCAATACCAGCTGATCACGATCCTCAGTTCGTTTACTCATCCCACCGACCGTCATCGCATAGTCCGTACCGTTATAAATGTCACCACCTATACGGAAGTCAAATAAGAAAGAAAGGTTAAAATTCTTATAGGTCAAGCTATTATTGAATCCACCGGTTAACTTAGGCTCACGGTTTCCAATATTATATGTCACTTGGTTATCACTTACTGGCATACCGGTATTTACATCCAAAACAACCTTTCCATCGGGAGTCCGTGTCCATTGCGAACCAGAGATTCCCATAAAATTCCCGCCATTAAAAGAAGCTGCTTTTGCATTACCAACCTGCACATCAGTCACATAAAGAATATTGACACCCGCCAATAGATTATCTACTGTCCCTTTATTTCTGGACATATTCAATGTCGATTCCCAAACAAAGTCTTTCTTGACAATCGGCTTGCCAGTCAGAGACAATTCCATTCCTTTGTTGTATATATCACCAGCATTAACTGAAGCAAAGATATAACCAATAGATTGAGCCAAACGAGGAGATAGAATCTGATTGTAGGAATTGTTAGTATAATAAGCATAATCTATTCCCAATCGCCCTTTAAAGAAACGCAATTCAGCCCCAATTTCAAACGAGCCTGTTGTCTCTGGCCTCAAATACGGATTACCTTTCTGCCAATTATTTCCCAGTCCAACTATTCCACCTAAATATTGAATTGGTTTCCACAGATAGGTATTCGTAACATAAGGATCAGCATCTTTTCCAACTCTCGCCCAAGACGCTCTTAACTTTCCAAAATCCAGCCATTCTGGACGACTGTCTTTCATCAGCTCAGTGAATACAAAACTGCCGCCGACAGAAGGATAAAAATAAGACCTATTATCCGCAGGAAGTGTTGATGCCCAGTCATTTCTACCCGTAACATTCAAAAACAACATATTTTTATAGGAAGCGCGAAACTCACCATATAAACCAAATAAACGTTTCTTTGCATTATTAACGCTAAACTGCTTATTCGCCAATTCTATATTTTCAAAACTGTAAAAACCAGGCGCTTCAAAATGATAGCCCATCCGGCGGTTTGTTGTGGTCTTGGTTTGCTCTGAGAAAAATCCCACTAAAGCCCCCAGATCAAAATCACCCACCTTTTTATTGAAATTGGACATGATATTGGAAGACCAATAGTTGTATTTGAAATCACTCTCAGACATCATCCCCTGTTGCCATGGTTTTTTGATCGCACCTCCTTCACCAATAATCGTTGAGTTTTTTGTCAGGTAACTATCCATCCCCACACGATAGGTCAGGTTCCACCAGTCAAAAATAGGCATCGTGGCGTTGATACTTCCCGTAATACGCTCTGTATTATCCCCTAATATATTCCGGTTAATCGTCCAATATGGATTTTCGACATCTGATTCCAAAGGCTGACGCCCTTCGAACATACGATATTTTGTACCATCATCATTGAGGTATTTCTTCATATTATCACTACGAGACCAGCTGTATAGGGATTCCATTGCACCGGTTCCACCAGAACCCCATAGACCAGCAGAGGTTAACGTCTTGTCTGTATTCGCAAGCGAATATCCAACATTAGCGCCCACAGTCAACTTACCAAATTTTTGATCACCATTAAAGCGGAATGTGGTTTTATCAAAGCTCGTATTTGGAACGATCCCTTTTTGGTCAAAGCGAGAACCAGACAAATAGAAGGATCCATTTTTACTTCCCCCTGATAAATTAACCGTATTATCGAATACCGTTGAATGCTGAAAAAAATCTTTCACGTTGTTATACACGACATCATTATTTCCAAATTTCTCACCCCAAGATTGAGTTGTATAATCATCCAATACGCCTGCACTATTGTAATAGCCACGTTTATATTTCCCTTGTTGCTCCGGCAACCGATTAACCCAATTATTTGAAAATCTACTTGAAAAACCGATTTCAGTGCGACCTTCCTGCCCTTTTTTTGTAGTAATGATAATAGCCCCTGCTGCTGCTCTCGATCCATATAGTGCCGCTGCTGCCGCCCCTTTAATACAGACACATTATCGATATCTTCGGGATTAATATCCATAACACGATTACTATTAGATGTAGATGTAGCCTGAGCTCCATCGAAAGCACTATTCCCACCGATTACTGTAGAGTTATCATATATTACACCATCTACGACAAATAAAGGTTGATTGTCTCGCTCCAATGAAGTACCACCCCTTAAAATAATTTGTGCACCCGCACCCGCCGAACCAGAAGCTTGCGTTACATTAACCCCAGCAATCTTTCCTGCTAAAGAATTAACAACGTTGGCCGTCTTATTCTTCATCAATTCATCTGACTTGATATCCTGAACAGCATAACCTAAGGCTCTCTTCTCCTTTTTTATCCCCATTGCCGTGACAACAACCTCTTCTAAGGCTTCTTCGCTCCCCGAAAGAGCGATGTTAATGGTAGCATCTGATCCCACAAGCTGCTGCCGTTCTTTCGAACCCACAGCCCTAAAAATCAAAATATCTCCGGGCTCGGCTTTAATTGTGAAACTTCCATCTGGATTGGTTTGCGTATTGATAGGTTTACCTTTGATGCTTACTGTAACATTTGCCATAGACCCACCATCTGAGGCATTTGTTACCTTACCTGTTACCGTTTTGGTTTGAGCCCATAAACTGGTAGATAGCATCACTCCTGAACAGAATAAGAGCAATTTTTTATTCATGGTATTTAGTTAGTTGTTAATAACTGATCATAACGGGAGGTTCCAGCCCGAGGTTTACACCAATTATAATACAATACTATAAAAAGGAGTTTAGTTATGCAAGTTTATGCACAAGTATTTGAAAAAGAAATAAAAATAAACGAACTATCGCACACATCGACACACATAAAACTAATTTAGAAGCATCAAAAACACACAAAACCGCAAAATATAGCAAAAAAAATACAAAACAATCCTAATAACCTATTTAAAACTCTATATTTATATGAAATAAAACCACAATAGATAAGCTATTGTATTTAAAATCTGACTTTATGATAAAACACTTACTAAACCGCAAAGTGCCTTATCGTTATTATGCGCTTTTAATGATGCTCGGAACAAGCTCCATGGCATTTGCGCAGCAAAAAAATTACACGATCAAAGGCAAAGTCACCGATTCCCGTACCGGGCAATCCGTTCCCGGAACAACTATCAAACTCAAGGGGACTAACCAATCCGTCAGCACCAATGCCAATGGAGAGTTTACATTAACCACATCCATCAATCCTGGAAAGTATGATCTCGTGTTATCCAATGTAGGGTATGCTCCGACCACGACCAGTATCGAACTGGGAAATCAGACAACCCTTACCCTTGCTCCGAGTCTTCAGGAAGATTTAGTACGGATGAATGAGGTAATTGTTATTGGTAACGCTGTTGGAACAAGCCGTAAAGTCCTAGGCAACGCGGTATCAACCGTCAATGCCAAAGATATCGCCAATAGTAATGCGACATCCATTGACCAGGCTTTAACGGGAAAAGTAGCTGGAGCGCAAATCTCTCAAAACTCCGGAAACCCAGCTGGCGGTATTAGCGTACAGTTGCGCGGGCCTAGTTCCATCGTTGGGAGTGGCAGTCCACTGTATATCGTAGATGGAGTCATTGTTAATAATTCCTCTGCAGAATTGCTAGATTTAGGTGGCTATAGTCAGAATAGATTGGTCGATATCAATCCCGCTGACATTGAAAACATCGAGATTATTAAGGGGGCAGCTGCCGCCGCGATCTATGGATCTCGGGCCAGCAATGGTGTAGTGCAGATTACAACAAAAAAGGGGAAAGAAGGAAAACCCACTTTTACCTTCAGCACAAGCCTCAAAACTTCTTCTTTACGAAAGAAGCTACCTTACAATACCTACGGCAAAACATTTGTCAATACAACGGCCACTGATCTGACGCAAACTGATGTTACAAGATACGACTATCAGGACAAAATCTTCCAGACCGGCATTGGTACAGACAATAATATCTCTATGTCTGGAGGTACAGCAGGCACAAAATACTATATCAGTGGCACTTACCTCAATAACCAGGGAATTATTAAGAATACGGATTTTACCCGTGGTGGACTCCGCGCTCGTCTGGATCAAGATCTCAATTCTTGGCTAAAACTTGGTGCGGGGATGAATTATGTGTATAGTCATTCCAATGAAATGCCCAATGGTGGCATGACCGAGGCCTATGGTGCATTAACCGGGTTTATCTTCAGCAATAATTTTATTAATCCCGAAAGAGACCAAAACGGAAAATACCCTTCCACAACACCGGTCAATGTTGTTAAACGGACAAACCCACTGGATGCAATCAATAACTTTAAATTTGCGCAACGCACAAGCCGCTTTATTGGAAATTTATCGCTACAGGCCAAACCGCTAGAGGGCCTAACATTGAATTATATCTTGGGATTTGATAATGCCAATTCCCTTGGCACAGCCTACATCCCACCAGGGAACACAACACCATCCTACGAGCAGGGCTACGCACAGCGTGCAGACATCAGCACCTTCATGCTGAACAACGATTTTAACGTCTCTTACCAGACAAAGATCGGTGAATGGCTGGAATCGACTTCCGGTGCTGGTCTAACTTTTCAAACTGAAAAAAATATGTCGACCAACATGAAGGCTACACAAATGGGATACGGCGGTGAAACAGTGAATAATGGCGTCGTTGTACCGACAGAACTCCGCTCCGATATGAATATTTTCGGTGCATTCTTCCAACAGACTTTTGGGATTAAGGAAAAACTTTATTTGACTGGTGCTATTCGCTATGATATGTCCTCTGTTTTCGGAAGCGAGAATCGTAGCCAATTCTATCCAAAGGTAAGCGGAAGCTATGTCTTATCCAATGAACAATTCTGGAAGAATTCGGCCATCAATAATGTTCTCTCAAGCTTCAAGATCCGGGCTTCTTATGGACAATCTGGAAACCTTACCGCATTGAGTCCCTTCAGTAGATACACCAACTATTCGCCGCTGAACACTGGCGGTATTAATGGGATTATTCCCACAGACCTCATGGGCAATGAGGGTGTAAAACCCGAACGCCAGGAAGAGTTCGAAGTAGGTACAGACCTCAGCATGTTCCATGATCGTTTAGGACTAGAATTTTCCTATTATCGAAAAAATGTCAAAGACCTCCTTATGAACATCAACCTGACACCTTCCACAGGTTATATGTCCCAATACGCCAACATTGGAACAATGACCAATCGGGGAATGGAACTCTTATTACGAGGTGTCCCTGTCCTAAAAGAAAACTTCAAATGGAATATTACGGCTGTTTACTCCCATAACAAAAACGTGGTCAATAATGTCCCAGGGGGAATATTGATGTATTCTGCAGGATTCGGGCAAGTTGCAGCAGTCAACGGATCCCCCTTGGGAGCCTTCTACGCGACTTACTTCGCTCGCAATACGGATGGATCCATTTATCACAATGCGGCTGGCCTTCCGACAACAGCCAAAGTCGGAAAAGACAACAATGGTGTCCCTACAGGCGCCACACTTAAAAAGGTCATTGGCGACCCTAATCCGGACTGGACTGGATCCTTGATCAATGAAATCAATGTTGGGTCAAAATGGACTTTTAGAGCTCAATTGGATGCCGTCGTCGGACAGGATGTCTTTAATTTCACCAGACGCGTCGGTGACCGTGACCTATATGGTGGCCTTGCAGGCTATGAACCAGAACTGAGAGGTGAGGTTCCTAAAGGTACTTCAGCAGCATTATTCTCCATTATGGAAAACTGGATTGAAAAAGGATCCTTTGTCAAAGTAAGAGAAGTGTCAGCATCTTACAATTGGGCACGTCCAAACTCAAAGATTAAAAATATCCGTTTTTCTCTAGCTGGCCGCAATTTATTCTCTTTCGACAATTATAGCGGTTGGGATCCTGAAGTAAATGCAGCCGGACAAAACAGCGCTGTTCGCGGTTTTGACTTCGTCGAAGTCCCACTGCCAAGACAGGTTATTGCAGGAGTTAATCTGACATTTTAATTTAACAATATAGGAAAACCAGGATGTTTAGATACCCTCGGATCGTTGAATGAATAAAACTATTCGCAGGTATCATATCATCCTTAAAAAATATTTCAATGAAAAAGATTTTCAACTATAAATTATTCCTATTTGCAGCACTGGCCATGAGTCTTAACAGCTGTAAAATGGATGTCCCAAATATAAATCAACCAAGTGGAAGTGCTGTCCCAACAACTCGGGAAGGGATCATTGCCATTAGCGCGGGTTTACAGATGTACTATTCGACAAATGGGATAGCCGCAACTTATTTTTACCCCGCGGTCACAGCACGTGAGCTCAAAGGCGTTGCCACATTTACCAACACGTTAGAACTTGAAGCCGGTGGCACCGAATTACCCACTGCAAACGGAAATATTCTCACATTATGGTCCAGTATGCAAAAACTACTTGGTATGAGTGAAAGTGTACTGAACAATGCTTCATCCATCAGCACCTTAACTGGCGGAACACTATCTGGCACATTGGCAAATGCCCACTTATACAGAGCAATAGCACTTGGCGCACTGGCAACAAGTTTTGAGAAAGCTAATACACAGACTCAAAAGGATGGCAAAGTGACCTTCGTTGATAGACAAGCTGTTCTTGCGGAAGCAATCAAATCCTTGAACACGGCAATTGCCCTGGTGCAACAAACGCCCATATCATCGGAATTTACATCGACGGTAACCGGCTCAACCATTAACTTGCTGAATTGCCTACACGCTTTCAATGCCCGCTTCAATCTCATGGCCGGAAATTACCAACAGGCCTACAACGAAGCTAACCTTGTTGATTTAACGAAGAAAAGTACGTTCACCTACACAGCAATAAGTGTTAACCCGCTTTGGAATCAAACCAGTATTTTGAAATATTACGTCGTTAGGGAAAACTTAGGCCTCCCGACAAGTCTATTTGAAACTGGCGATAAACGTCTTGACTTCTACACTAAACTTAATGGCACAACACTCCAGCTTAAAGGTTTTTCCGAGACACAGAATGGAGAAGTTCCCGTTTACTTACCCGACGAAATGAAACTGATCAAAGCCGAAGCCTTATTACGCAACAACGGTTCGTTGACCGAGGCACGCGATCTAATCAATGAAGTTCGTACTCAAACGGCTAGCGATCTATTCAATGTCAATGCAGGGCTGCCAGCTTATACTGGAGCCATCAACAAAAATGATCTACTGCTCGAAGTCTATAAACAACGTTGCGCAGAATTATTTATGTCAGGCTTACGACTGGAAGATAGCAGACGGTTTGGTCGTCCTGCACCACCACAAAATACAACAGAACGCAACCGGAATTTCTATCCTTACCCGGATCAGGAACGAATCGGTAATCCGAATACACCTGCAGATCCAGAAATCTAAAAAAATAATGGGCTATCACAACGATGGCCCACTATTTTTTTAATGCAATCTTGACATCATAATGCGCACTGATATAAGCCTGTTGCTCTAGGGAGTCCCGCTCCAGATCATGAATCGCACGATCACGTTCTTTATCCACCTCCATCTTTACCACACAGCGATAAAATCGAAACACATCCTTCTCATTCTCCAAAATCAATCGAGGTACCCGTGCTGGTTTACCCGTTTCATCTTTAGCGACCATGGTAAAGTAAGAGGAGTTGCAATGTTTTGTTTCACCCGTTTGGATATTCATAGCCTCCACTCGAATGCCCACCTCCATAGACGAATTGCCCACGTAATTAACAGACGCTATTAAGGTCACAAGTTCCCCCACCTCTATTGGTTTCAAAAAATCAACCTTACCAACAGAAGCCGTTACACAATAATGTGCTGAAAACTTAGAGGCCACCGCAAAGGCTATTTGATCCATCAAGGACAAAATATAGCCTCCATGGATCTTTCCTCCAAAATTGGCATTGGATGGTAACATCAACTGTGAAATTCGGATCACCGAATCACTAACGGTTTTATATATCTCTTCCATATCCCTAAATTTACCCCAGACAGATTGAAATTCAAAACAAAATCACTGTGTTCCAGCAAATCCCACTATTTCTGATCAAAAAAAGACAAATCATCCCCGATCAACCGAAATGCAATGGAATGAATATCCGAATATGAAGTCTTCACCATGCACAAACAGAAAAGGGGGCTATCTGAATCAGTTCAGATAGCCCCCTTTGAAATCATATAAAAATGCCACTACTTTACTTTTTCAGCAATATAAGGACTTTCATTGCTCAAACGGTCAATCGCCTTAACCGCAACATATTGCAATTTTTTATTATTCAATGTCGTCGGCACATCTTTCGTTGTTACGCCTGGTTCCAGGATCTCATACGTCCATTGACCTCCATAGTTTAGGTATAACACCCATTTTGCCACCTGGTCAACTTGTTGATGCTGCCATTTCAAGAAAATATTATTTCCCTGTGGTGTCAGCAATAAGCTCGGTTTCAACAACGGGTTCGCATTGAGCCATGGTGTTGTTGGCACCAAAGCTTTAGTTTGATAAGGTCCATCTACAAGCGCCTGCGTCATTGCCGGATTTTTTGTTAGACCAGCCAAGCTCCAATGGATAACACCATCGCGATTATCTGGCAAAATATTCCGTGCCGCAGCAACCTGATTGACAATCTCCTGTACATATTCCGGGCCACGTCTCCCAACAGTATTGATACCCGGCCAAAGGTGACGGCCCATTGTATTTTCACTTTCCCACCATTTCAACAAAGCCGTATAACTTTGCTTTGCTGGTTGGATAGGCCAATAAAGCTGTGGTGCAAAATAATCGATCCAGCCTTTGTTCAACCACAGTTTAGCATCAGCATATAACATATCGTATTGACTTGACCCTTGTATTCCCGCAGGATAACCCGGCTTCCAGATCCCAAAAGGACTGATCCCAAATTTCACAAAGTTTTTTTCCTTTTTAATATCCTTATAGATGCGTTCGATAAAGGTATTCACACTGTTTCTTCTAAAATCACCACGCGACAGCGTACCACCATTACGTTTAAACTCATTATAGCTATCCGAATCTGGAAAGTCCTGTCCACCATTGTATTCAGCATAAGGATAGAAATAGTCATCAAAATGAACCCCATCAATATCATAGCGCTTAACAATATCCATGACCACACGCGCAGCATGATCCTGTGTTGACTGTTTTGATGGATCAAACCAGTAATAGCCCTGTTTTAATTTCACAACAGATTCAGGCATCTTGCGTGCCATTGAAGCCGAAGTCACCGCACCGCCGGCGGTATGGTGCGCACGATAAGGGTTTAACCAAACATGAAGTTCGATTCCCCGTTTGTGTGCCTGTTCAACCCAAAATTCAAGTGGATCATAATAGGGTGATGGCGCCTGACCTTCAGTTCCTGTCAAAAAATAAGACCAAGGTTCAAGATCACTTTTATAAAAAGCATCCGCCGAGGGGCGTACCTGGAAAACAACCGCATTAAAATTATTGTTCTTTAAAAAATCTAAAATACCAATCGCTTCCTGCTGTTGCTCAGCAGTACTGAGGTAATTTTTGCTCGGCCAGTTGATATTCGCAACAGAAGCAACCCAGGCAGCGCGAAACTCGCGTGGCACAGCTGGAAGTTCAACAACGATATCCTTCTTCTTTTCAACAGCAGGCTGTTCTTTAGTCTCTTTAGTCTCTTTAGTCTCGATTGTATTTTTCATCCGCTCTCTTTTTGGAACCGAAGGTGGATCTTTTTTTACAATTTCAACATTGGTATTCGTATTAACAGGTTCTTCCTTCTTATTTTTCTTGGATGAACAAGAAGACAAAAGAAAGGCTGCCGTAGCTAAAAATAATAAGGAACGTTTCATTAAGCGATAAAGTATAGTGTTTTTTTTCAAAATAACCCCCAAAACTAAGCTAAATTTCAATAGAAAAGAAATTTAGCGTTCTTTCATCCTTCTTAAAAATATATTTCTATCAGATGAAAATACACATCATATAAGTCAATTTCAGATTACAACGTAATCTTCTCGAATAGGATCATCAATAGCGCAGTTCCCCCTTAAAGATCACATGTTCCAACTTGAAATCATCCGTAAACACGATGACATTGGCCATACTTTCCGCATTTAGGTTTCCGATATCGCTTCTTCCTAGCAGATTCGCCGGATAGGTTGTCGACATCCGGATCGCTTCGTCCAACGGAATCCCAACTTGCTGTACACAGTTTCTGATTCCTTCAAATAGGGAAATTGCTGCCCCCGAAATTGTACCATCCAGCAAGGCGTAATAACCGTCATTCAACACGTGCTGATAGATCCCCTTATTGCATGCTGCAACAGCGTCAGTAATCATAAATAAACGATCGCCCATTTGCTTTTTAGCAATTTTCACAGCTTCGAAGCTGACGTGATGTCCATCTACAATAATACTCGCATAGGCTTTGTGATGGTTAAAAATAGCACCGACCAAACCTACCTCGCGATGGTGCAATGGTGACATGGCGTTGAACAGATGTGTGCTTGTCGGAATTCCCGCATCGTAGCCATGTATCCCTTCGGCAAAAGTAGCATTACTATGCCCTGCGCTCAACAACAACTGATACGTTTGCAAATACCTCAGCACTTCATCCGAAATACATTCAGGAGCAATCGTCATCATCTTGACAACTTGAGTTCCCTGGAGCAGATCTTCGATCCGTTCTTTCGTCGGTGTTATAATCAGTTCTTCAGGATGAGCACCTCTTTTTTTTGCATTCAAAAACGGACCTTCCAGATGCAGCCCCAAAAAAGCATCATGATGGTAGTCCTCAGCAATACGAATGGCCTCTTTAAATACCGGAATAGTATTCGTCGCCAAAGTCATCATATAAGAAGTTGTCCCCTTATCAATCAATCCATTGGAGATCCGTTCCAATGACGCGAGGCTGAGTTCAGCAGAATAAAGATCCGAACCATCGCCATATAGCTGTAGATCAACCAATCCAGCACAGATATTGGCGCCTTTGACGTCAAGAGACTGATATCCTGCTGGGATATCCTTATCATCGACCGTCCCGACTATTACCCCACCACCCAAGAGCAATGCCTTCTTCTCTAAAATTTCATTGTCGGTATAGATCCTACCGCCTACTAATGCTGTTTTCTTCATCAAAATAATTTTTATATTTTTCCTTTCCGACACTTCAAATGGGATACATTTCACGCTGAATATATTGACTTACAATCCTCTCGAAAAGCTTCCGATATGAAATTCGCTGTAACAATTCGCACTGTAACATCTGTATATCCCTTTCAGTCTTTCCTGTCCTCGTATGATCAACAGCAAATTTTACACAGCATGCTTCTATTACTAAAGTTAGTATTTGTCTTCACGCTATCCCAAAGTTTTTACTTTTTAATTTTAACTTTTTAATTTACTGTCGTAACTTAGTTCCATGTACTTTTTCAGAAAGCGCAACGCTGACCGACCCACCAATGGCAGTATCAAAGCCATGCATATCATTAATGCAACGGCTGTTATTGTCTTTTTATTGGGGTTGATCTATAAAATATTTTTTTCATCCTAAACTAGCAACCATGTCAAAAAAAGAGATCTTCAATACAGACAAAGCTCCTGCGGCAATAGGCCCCTACAACCAAGCGATTAAAGCCGGTAATACCCTGTATGTTTCCGGACAGATTCCACTTGTTCCTGAAACAATGGAGCTGATCTCATCGGGCGTAAAAGATGAAGCGCACCAGGTATTGAAAAATGTCGAAGCCATTTTAACACATGCTGGTTATACATTTCAGGATGTCGTCAAGGCCTCCATCTTTTTAAGCGACATGGGCAACTTTAGCCTTGTAAACGATGTTTATGCCGAATATTTCAAGGAAGCACAACCGGCACGTGAGTGTGTAGCGGTGAAGACATTACCAAAGAATGTTAATGTCGAAATTTCGGTCATTGCCTGGAAAGATTAGTCCGTGGAAAATAATAACGAAACTGTAAGCCGCGGAAAATATCTTTTCGCGGCTTTTTTGGCTCCCTTTATTTGGGGCTTTATGTCCATTCCCGTCCGATGGATACGGGAATATCCTGCAGAGGACATTCTATATTTTAGGATCGTAACTGCCTTAGCGGTGCTTTGGCTCTATCTCCTATTATTCCAAAGAAAGACACTGCGTACAGATATTCAAAAATTCAAAGACCTCCCACGGAACCGCAAAATTCAACAGACCGGGCTTACTATTCTCGCGTCCCTATTGATCTTCGGGAATTGGTTTACCTATATCTATGCCGTCAACCACATCAGCATCCAATCCGCAGCATTGGCCTATCTGACCTGCCCATTGATCACCGCAGCAGCAGCTTATTTTATCTTAAAAGAAGAACTGCGTCCCTTGCAGAAACTGGCTTTGCTCATTGCCTTTGGTAGTGTTTGTCTACTGGCCAAGGGTTCATTGAATGATGTTTTATGGGCCGCAACCATCGCGACCTGCTATGCCTTCTACCTTATCGTACAACGTATATCGACAGGCTTCAACAAACTCAACCAATTGGTCCTCCAATTGAGTATATGTGCACTATTCGTTATCCCCAAGCTGATCTATAATCACCATGACATCCCTACCGAACCTATCTTTTGGGGCACCATAATACTGATTGCTGTTGTATTCACGATTATCCCACTTTTCCTGAGCATGTATGCATTGATCGGGATTTCTTCAACAACGACAGGTGTGTTGCTGTACATCAATCCAATCATTGCCTTCACGTTGGCAGCGACCTATTTTCAGGAGCCTGTTCCCTTCATCAAATATCTGGCTTATGGTATAATATTGGTTGCAATCGTTCTTTTTAATGGCAACAGAAATATCCTAAATATAAAAAGGAAATAAAAATGATCTTTAACTAGGATATGTGAAGGATAAGAAGAACCCCTCTTAATTAGCAAAAGAAATATAATTTTATTCTATCAGATATTCCAGTTCCTAATGCTAACAGGTTTCCCCAGATTTGCATTTTAGCCTTGTAATTATTGAATTCCCATTATCAATTTGATTATATCTTAACCTTTAGAAAACCACAATAGTATACTGACTAAAGTAATTCGTGGAGACTTTGAATTTTTCCCAGATGAAACCAAATTTTAGGCAACCATATTCGGATAGCTTTAATACATCATAATATCTTTCAAAAACGCTTATCGATTGAGCTTAAAAGCTGTTTCAAAACTCAGGCTCCCAAACAGTAACTTTCCTTTTATAATTTACTACAATCATTCTAAGTCTCATCAACTATTTTCCCACTATTGGCCTATTACAATAAGGGAACAGTGGGAAAATAGCAGACCAAAAATGGGTCAAAGGACGAATAAGGTAAGAAAAAATAACAAAAAAAATAGAAAGTTAGCGCGAGTGACATTTTCTGCAAATTGTTCATCCTGTTTTCGAAACTCGTTCGGAACTGCTTCGCCCCCCGCCTTATATTTCTCTACTCTTCCCCTACTCTTTCCCTACTGATTATGTAGGCAATATGTAGAGAATGAGTAGGGAATATATAGGGGAATTCCGAAGATGGCACGAACAAGGGGCGAAAAAATGGCGGATAAAAAGCGAAGAAAAGAGACGGCACAGCCAATTATTAGCCAATTTCCGGCCACCATATGGCACCTTTTAGGCTAAAAACCTTCCGCTATCTTTGAATTAACAACAATCAAAAAATCAGGAAAATGAAAATGAAGATTGCATTACGAAGGAGTAATTCCATTTATGACGAGGTGATCAAAATAAGTTGCTTATCGTTTCTATAAAAAACAAGGTCAATTAAACTCCAGAATGGGGAGCAGGCCGACAATGAAGACTTAGTTAGATTGTGTATTAGGTATAGACCAAGCATAGATAAACCATGATAAAGACGTTTCACAGGTATTATTGCACCAAGTACAGTTTTCAAATAGGCTAAGTGCGTCAATAGTGTGTCAAAAGTACAGTCTTAACGCACTATCAACACTGTATCTACGCTTAGGCAACACTTTACCAACGCTTGGACGGAACTTTATATACGCTTGCTGACTCTTAAAGTGGCGACACGGAAGTCAGTATTTAAACCACCATTCCTCTACGCAAATATTACACAGCAGTCAAAAGATCGCTTAAAATTCTCCTTATAAATGAATAAAATCATAGAGATATGAAGTCATTATCTCATAAATATGAGATTCAATCAGCAGGTTTGCCTACTAACTTTACTAAAGCCAGCCGACAGGAAAGTTACGGTTATCCCCTATCCCATTATTGATCGGATAACACGACGGGTATAAGGTGATAAAAACAAGCCGCAAATTGAGACTATAAAATAGTAAAAACATATTAAATAAACTTGTGCTAGGCGGTAGTATTTAGTAAATAAATTATAAATACTTTTCCATACCGTAAAATCTGTACAACAAAGCAACATAAGTATGAAGAAGACCTTCAAATTTATATTACCAAAAGTAGCGCGTTTCGAGGAGGAAAAACACCCATTTCTGCCCCAATTACCTGATGCAAAACGTAATCTATATGAGGATACTTCGATACAGCTTGTGGAGGAATTTATAGATTACCGCCAGGTGATATTGTATTGGGTGCAGGCTCATGTGACTAAGGATTGTATTATTCAATTGAAAACAAACAAACCGGACTTTCATCTCATTTACACCAAGAAAGCGACGGACGATATTATCATTCAAAAACATGGTACCAAAAACGAAATCGTACTCCCCCATGAACATAGTACGTTCACCTACATCCCA
>NZ_JBWKUH010000038.1:0-36000 GCF_059420745.1 Sphingobacterium sp. GW821-FHT03E03 | reverse complement strand
TTTGGATATAAACGGTAATAATGTGGACTTAACCGGAAATTTAACAACCCCTTTTTGATCTACGGTCGTGGATCCTACCAATACATCTGGTACATATTCTGGCATCTCGATTGGGGGAGCCGTTGGTGGAGGAATCAGTTTACAGGCAGGAGTAGTTACTGATAATTTTGGAGATAAGGGGTTATATTTCACATTTGGGGACATGCTGGATTTGGAGGGGGCATAGGAGTATCGTCAGGTGTAACTATTCCTTCGGCTGGTCAAACATTTAATGTAAGTGACTTCGCTGGAATGGGGAATTCAATTACAGCCGGTTTGGGAGTTGGCCCTCTTGCGGTTGGAGGTTCTGTAGGTGGGACACAGGGAGATAGCTTTATTGGATTCGGAAAACCAACGAATGACGTGCCGAGAGCCTACAAATCATATAGTGGAGGACAATCTTCTCAATATCCATCGGGACTGAGTGTAAATTTCGGAGGAGCAATAACAGGCGGTGCCACCATTGATGCAACAAGAACTTGGGTTTTTAAGCTAAAATAAACAACAATGTTAACAAAGAAAACTACAATTAATTTATTAAAAATAGGTTTGTTTCTTACATTTTTATTTTGGTTAATACGTTTTGCAATCGTTGATAAAAGCACTTTAAACTTATTGAGATCGGGATTTCAAAACGAAATAGATAGCGAGTATATAAGGTGTAATTGTAAAAAAATCTATGACCACGATAATCATAATAGTCCGAAAGTAATTTTTGCTGATGGCAGTGGTACTGGTATAAATGGCAAATTTTGGGGACAAATGGAAGAAGGAGATTCGATAAGTAAGATTAAAGGTGATTCAATAATTCAAGTGTTTAAAGGTGGCAAAAGAATTGATATTGAAATTGCACCATTCTATCCAAAAGCAATTCAAAATGAAATTGAGAAAAAGAATAAACGATAATTAATACGATTATGGAGCACGTTTTTACGATGCTGAAATAGGAAGGTGGAATGTGGTGGATCCGCTAGCAGAGGAAATGCGGAGACATAGTCCGTACAATTATACCTTTAATAATCCGATTAGGTTTATAGATCCGGATGGAAGAGGCCCCCGTCCAGTTTATATAGTTCCTATTATTATAGGTATTGCGCTATTAACCGAATTTTTAGCGACTCGGGAAGGCGCTGCTTTATTGGCTACTGTATTTGTAGCCAGCCATGTTGCGATGAATGCAGACAAGTATCCATAGATAGACTTTGCAGTAAGGAGAGATGGTACGAGTAATAATCTCCCATTGAATCCGATGAGACTTAATTCAAGTAAAAAGTCGGATGAAAATGGAGATTCGCAGAAGTCTCAAGAAGATAAGCCTAAAGAAGCCTATAATAGAAGAAAGTACTATGGAAATACTCCGAAAAAGTCAGACAGAAAGGAGTTTGAAGCTAATCCTGATGAGGTTGTTGATCATGATCCTGAATTGGTAAAGAGGTATTATGAAGGAGATCCCAAAAACAGGAGAAAAGCCAGGGTATCAAATGACTCCCGAAGAGCGGAAAGCTAGTGCAAATGATAGAACTCGTATGCGATTGCAGCCTAAACCAGAATCTAATAAACAGGGGGCGGAAGCTTCTCGTTATTCTAGAGAACAAAAGAAGAAAAACGATTTGTGATGAATATTCAGTTGTATAAAAAGGAAAATGTGATTAAGCATTATATTTCAATGTGGGGAGATGAATATAACAGCTTGAAGTGGGAGAAGGGATCTTTCGAGGATCTAGGTGAAGATTTCTGTGTTTTAGAATTTCCCCCTAGGGAATCTAGAGATATGTGGACTTACTCAACTTGCTGCATGTCTGATCCTTCAGATAAGAGCCCTATAGAGCTTCATTTATTTTCATCGAATAAAGATGGTTCTTTAGTGGAATTGTTGACTATAATTGCACATTTTCACAGATTCGATGAAAGACTTGGTTTATGGCATACGATCAACTTTGGGAAACCATGGAAATCTGGATCAGAGTGTTCTTATGGATTGATATCTTTACCTTATCTTGATGGTCCTGAATTAGAGTTGTTTGATATTGGTCAAAGTGAAAAAGTTCATTTCTATTGGTTGATTCCTGTAACCGAGGCAGAGGTCGACTATAAAAAGCAATATGGAATAGATAAACTTGAAGACCTATTCGAAGAAAGAGAGCTTAATTATGTAAACCCATATCGAAAGAGCGTAATCTAATGGTATTGAAATTGAAAAAGATAAGGCTTATTGCTTTTGAATCTTAGATGTTTCATAACAACGCCCAATCCGATAAAGATTGGGCGTTGTCGTTTTATTTGAGTATCGCCTGCATCTTGCTCTTGGCTAGGAACGCATCGAGAAGTGCAAATACGTGATCCTTTTCACTTTCGATGAGCTTTTCGATGTTCTGAAACCTTTCCACTATCCTACAGTCAAAGGCCATGTCGCTGGTCTCCCCAGCGAGGTAGTCCAATGTAACACCAAAAGCCTTGGCAATCTTCGTTGCTGCATCAAGCGAGGGCACGGCCTCCCCACGTTCGTACTTGCCGATCATCTCCCGGGATACGCCGCTGTAGCCGGCTATGACTGTGACCGTTCTTTTTCTTTCTCAATGTTACAATGATGTTGGCTGTTACCATCGTCTAGCGATTGCATTTTAAGTCGGTTTTATGATGTATTTGTCGTTTAAAAATATTCAATTTTATATTGAGGGAATGATAGCAATAAGCTATATTTGTCGTGTAAAGTGGAGATTTCAGTCCTTGAGATCATCGGTTTCCGCCGCGATTTGATCACCTTAATTGAAAATAGAAATAGCTAATTAAAATGGCTTTAAGATCGCTAAAGCTAATTTTTAAGTGCTCAAATTTGTTCAAAATAACTGATCAACGATTTTCGAAATTGTATGGTTAAGGCTTCCGAAATCTCCAAGTAATGCTTTATCAAATATTGCATTGCTTTTTGATAAGTTGATATATCAGGTCGGAATCTATGTCACATATCTGTGAGAATTTAAAAATATGTCTGAGCGAGAATTTTTCAGGATTTTGTAATTTCTCTATATAGGAATTGTAATTTAATCCAAGCGCTTTCGCCATTTTCGTGGGGGACTGAGTTTCAAGTAATCGCATCGATTTGATTATACCTGATTCAAATAATGATTTAATTGCAATAAAGTCTGGATCAATTCCAGAGTTTGTTCCTTTAGTCATAAATGTTTTAATTAATGCACTAAAGATTATTTTTTATGATATAAAACACTTTAAAAATTTATCAATCGTAAATTTTAATTTTGTTTTTATAAATTTATTTTTATAAATTTGAATAATGTATTTTAAAAAGTGAATATGATTAAATAAATTAGCTGCACCATATTGTCATTCATAGGTGCTCACTTAATAATTGCCTCAAAAGCCGAACGAACGTAGGAAATTTGTTGGAAGCTAAAAAGGGCAAGTGAGCGTCTGGTAAAATATCCTAGGATTTTCTTAGGTACCAGACCTTCTTGTTATTTGCTTCCGAAGCTTAGCTCTGTTTAAGCTTCCCTGGCTTCCTACCCGGGATCGTTTGGCGTAACAATATAGGTCTGGGCCCTTCGGGGTTGGTTCCTATTTTGATAAGAGGCTTTGAATAAACAACAAAGCCATTATGAAAAAGAACATTACAAAAAACATTTTTAAATCTCCCGAATAGTTCGGCAAGATTGGTCAAATAAGATTTGACCGTCTCAGCTATGGACAACGTGTCGTCAATTATATAACCTAGAGAAATACCACTCAAACGTTCGTCTGGCTCTCCATTTAATCAATTTATTATTTACGTGACCTGAGCCAAGCTTGGCAGAGGTAACATCCGATCACGGTCGGACAGGGAAGATATTGTGCTGAGGTCACTCCTTTAAACACCTAAAAAATGAACGTTTTTTTTAGGGCGGGAGCGCTCTTGCCCAATTTTAAGACAACACGATATTATAGTGCCCTGCTATCTATCCTATGTTTTTCTATGTTTAGTTTAACGGCCCAGACGCCCCGCAAGGACAGCGGGGCCGTCGGCCTACAGGAGCAGGTACTGCGGGGTACGGTCATCTCCTCTGCCGATGGAAAGCCGCTGGTCGGCGTATCCGTGCGGGTACCCGGAGATAAGCAGACTGCCACAACTGATAAGTCGGGAAATTTCACCCTCCCGATAGCTAAACTTAAAGGGAAGGTATTGCTTTCGCATATCGGGTATCACGATCAGGCCATCGAATACCGGGCTGCTGAAAAGCTGCAGGCCACGCTGTTTGTTAAACAAAATACCCTGGAGGAAGTAGAAGTGGTCAGCACCGGATTTCAAAAGATTCCCAGAGAACGATCTGCGGGCAGCTTTGAGTTTGTCGACAATAAGCTGCTCAACCGCAAGGTGTCCATGGACTTTATCTCCCGACTGGAAGATGTGGTGCCCAGTATCTCTACCGTCAAGATCATCGATGAGAATAGGGGTAAATTTCCCAATATCAATGTCAGGGGCAGGAGTTCTATACAATCCAATATCTGGCCACTGATCGTGGTGGACGGCTTCCCCTATAGCGGTAATTTTAATAATATCAACCCCAATGATATTGACAATATCACGATATTGAAAGATGCCTCAGCATCGTCCATTTGGGGTGCCCAGTCGGGTAATGGTGTGATCGTCATCAGCACCAAGAAAGCAAAGCGCAATGAGCCGTTCAGGGTATCCGTCAATGCCAATACAACCGTGGAGAATAAACCTGACCTGTACTATTTCCCGCAGATGAATACCTCGGATTTTATCGATGTGGAACTGATGCTCTTTGAAAAGGGCTTTTACAACGGTAGGCTGTACAACCGGAATGAGGTGCTGACCCCAGTGGTACAGCTGCTCAAGGATCACCGGGAAGGTAAGCTGACGGATGTACAGCTGACTAGTAGGATTGATGAACTGCGCAGTATCGACATGCGGGACGACTTTTCAAAATATATCTACCGCAAAGGAGTCAAACAGCAATATAATATCCAGCTGGCCGGGGGCGGTCAGAAAATGACCAATATCTTTTCAGCAGGTATTGACAATGGGAAGGGGACCGTGGTGACGAATTCATCGAATAGGCTGTCGCTACGCAACCACAGCAGCTACAGGCCGATAGAAAAACTGGAGCTGAACCTCAGCAGCCATTATACCCAGTACCTGACCAGGGATGCCATGGTGCCTGTCAAATACAACGAAATGGGGATGGGCTACGGTAATTATCCCTATATGAAACTGGCGGATGAACATGGCAACCCACTGGAGGTGCAGACCGTGGGCCTGAGCCGCGATTTTAGGGATACCGTGGCGCAAGGGCGACTGCTGGACTGGAACTATGTACCTCTTGCCGAGCTCTACGAAACGCAGCTAAAAAACAACAGCAAAGAAATGATGTTTTCATTTGGGGCGGGCTATCAGATCCTGCCGGAACTGAAACTGTCACTGCTCTATAATTTTAGAAAGGCAAATACCAAACAGGAGGAATGGCGGGGGATAGGCAGCGTGCAGCAGCGCGAGGAGATCAACTACTTTGCATCCTGGGATAGCAAGGGCGTCACCTGGAACTATCCGGTAGGAGATTTTCTCCATATCCTGAGTAGCAATAGCGATGCCCAGCAGGGTAGGGTACAGTTCGACTATAGCCGCAAATTTGCGGATAGCCATGAGCTGAATATGCTCGTAGGCGGGGAGGTCAGGCAGGACCGCTCCGAAGCCTATTCTTCGGTATTCTATGGCTATGACCCCGAGACGCTGACCTTTCAGGAAGCAGACCTGCTGCATGACCATCCTTACCTCAATGGCCTCCAAGGTGTCCGCAAGATCAATAATTACGCCCAGTTTTCGGAAGTGACCAATCGCTTTACCTCGTACTTTGCCAATGCATCGTATACCTATAAAAGGCGGTATATCCTCAACGGCAGTATGCGCAAGGATGCCTCCAACCTCTTTGGTGTCAGTGCCAACGACCGGGGCAAGCCTTTCTGGTCAGTAGGGGGAGCGTGGCTGCTGTCCAATGAAAACCTGTTGAAAGACGGCCCTTTTTCACTGCTCAAGCTGCGCATGACCTATGGCAAGAATGGTAATGTCAACAATACGACATCGGCATACCCAATTATGCTGCGCTCCTCACAAAGCCACTTCCTGACGGGGCTGCCCTATGCCAGTATGCAGAGCCCACCCAACCCAAACCTGCGCTGGGAGACGGTGGGGATGTTTAATCTGGGGCTGGATTTTGGGCTTAAGAGTGGCCGCCTTAACGGTTCGGCAGAATTTTATGTGAAAACACCCAAAGACCTGATCTCCGCGACACAGATCGATCCTACGACTGGATTTACATCGCTCAATGTCAATAGTGCCAACCTAGTGGCAAAGGGTGTGGACCTTTCCATTAATTCGCTCAATGTGAATGCAGCTAATTTCTCATGGCGGACGGATCTTGCCTTTTCCTACAACCGTACCAAGGTGACAAAATCCTATCTTGAGGATCAGCTGGGCCGGTATTACCGCTCTGGGGCCTACTCCATGAATATCACGCCCATCGAAGGGGCCGATCTCAATAGCATCATCAGCTATAAGTGGGCGGGGCTGGATCCAGAGTCGGGCAAACCGCGGGGCTATGAGAACGGGGAAATATCCAGCAATTATACCTCCATCGTCAACGCGACGCTGCTGGCGGATATGCACAACTCGGGCTCGGCCCTGCCGCTGTACTTTGGATCGCTGCGCAATAGCTTTACCTACAAAAACTGGGACTGCTCGTTCAATATAAGCTTCCACCTGGGCCATAAGTTTGTGCGCAAGTCGGTCAACTACTCGCTCTTGGTGGCCAACAACGTGGGGCATGCCGACTATTCCCGGCGCTGGCAAAAGCCGGGGGACGAAAACATAACGGACGTACCCGTTTTCAGCTATCCGGCTAATGCGCAGGAAGCCAATTTCTACATGTATTCGGCCGCGCTGGTATCTCCGGCAGACCAGGTCAAATGGCGCGATATCCAGATCGGCTATTCGCCCAAAAACCGTTGGCTCAAAGAGCTGCGGATCTACGCCTATGCTGCCAATATTGGGACGCTATGGCGGGCCAATAAATTCGGTATAGACCCCGAATTTGGGAATAATCCGCCCGATCCCTTTGCTGGATCGCTGGGACTTAGTTTTTCATTTTAATACATGACCTTATGAAATCGTATATCATACCCATACTGGCCCTGATGATGGCCTCCTGTTCCGATTATCTGGAACTCAAACCCGACCGAAAAATGGATATCCCCAGTTCGCTGGCAGACTGCGAACTGCTGCTCAATGAATATGCCGTGCTCAACAGCAGCTATGCGGCGGCAAATTTAATCGCCGGCGAGGAGTTTTACCTGAACAGTGAGGAATGGAATGCCCTGGCTGATCCGGACGAAAAGAATGCTTATATCTGGTCGGATGAGCCGACAATAAATGCTTCGGCCTGGCAGGGACCTTATAAAGCGGTATTCTATGCCAACCAGATACTGGCGGTCGTGGATGCGCTTTCTGCGCAGGCGAAAGAAAATCAGCAAGCAGGGCTGATTGTGGGCAACGCACATTTCTTCCGTGCCTTTGCCTACCAGCAGCTGCTTGAACTTTACTGCCTGCCCTATGATAAGGCTACAGCTGCCAAGGAATTGGGACTGCCACTAAAATTTACGCCTGACCTTGAGTTGCCACAGGGGCGGGCGAGCTTATTGGAGACCTATCAGCAGGTGGCAAAAGATTACCTGCTGGCAGCTGATATGCTACCGGTAACGGCTATTGCCAAAAGCAGGCCCAACAAGACAGCTGCCTATGCCGGACTGGCCCGTCTATATCTCGATATGCAGGACTATGGCAGTGCTCAACGCTATGCGGATTCGGCATGGCTGGCACAGCCCGGCCTGATGGATTACAATATGCTGGATATATATGACGAGATGAGTATCCCCAAGAATAATGCGGAAATTATCTTCACGGCGCAGACATTCTATTCGGAAACACTGAGCCCCTATGTGGCAAGGATAAATCCTGATCTGATAGCCCTTTATAGCGCGGGTGACCTACGTAAGGCAGTGTATTTCCAGCACAATGACTTTGATCCGGGTACCTACGGTTACAAAACCAATTATGACCAGAGCTATTCAGGATCATTTGTGGGCTTTACCAGCAGCGAAATCCTATTGATCCGGGCCGAGGCAGCAGCACGGATCGGCCAAAATACCAATGCCCTGGCCGATATCAACCTGCTGCGCAGCACCAGGTTCCAGCAGGGGACTTTTCTGCCCGTAGAGTGGGGCAGCAGTGAACTGCTTGCCGAAATCCTGAAAGAACGTCGGCGAGAACTGGTATTCAGGGGGCGGCGCTGGGCTGACCTGAAGCGGTTGAACCAGGAGATTGCTACCGGGATGGTGCCAAAACGTCAAGTCAACGGTACACACTATCAGCTTTCCGTTGGCGATCCAAAATATGCTTTTCTGATCCCGCAGGTGGTGCTGGATCTTAATAAAACAATTGAACAGAACAAACGATAACATTTAAATAGAACATGAAAACAGTTATTTTAACAATAGGCTTGTGGATAGCCTTTCAGATGGGCTTTGGCCAACACAATACTGCATTAGATCTCAATAAACAGCTCAGCATTGGTAATGCCGTGCCTGAAATGCCGGCAATGGAAATCCTGAATTTTTCGGGCAGCAAGGTCGACCTGGATGATTACAAGGATAAAGTGCTGATCCTGGACTTTTGGGATACCAATTGTGCCACCTGCATCCAGTTGATGCCCCATGTCAAAGAGGTACAAAAAGATGTAGGCGATAAAGCACAAATATTTGCGGTGACCTGGCAGTCCAATGAAGTGATCAGCAAATTTTTTAAGAACAATAAGTACCTCAAAGAAAAGAATGCGTACCTGCCGACGATCATATCGGACTCGTTATTAAAAAAGTACTTCCCATATCAGGGGGTACCGCATACGGTGTTTATTTATAAGGGTAAAGTGAAAGCGGTTACATATCCGGATTATATCCAGCCAAAATTTGTCGATGAACTTATTGCAAACGAAAAATTGGACATCCCCGTCAAGGATGATTTTAATACCAAAACTGTGATGCGTGATCCTGCTGATGTCAATCTAAAGGGCAAAGTGCTGATAACCGGTTATCAGGACGGACTGCAGTTTAAAGGTGGGCTGCCCATTGAGAAGGATTCTGTATCGGGCATGTTTGTAACGAGCATGATCAATACAGGTATCTTTGACGCATTTATACGTCTACATGCAACTATAGAGCCCCCAACCTATTTGATATTATCGGGACGTATCGAATGGAAAGTAAAAGACCCGGATATTTATAAGTATAGGTCAAATACGATCGGTCCGACTATTTGGGATACAAAATATGCCATCTGCTATCAGCGCTTCAGTCAGGATACTTTGCCAAAAAGAGAGATGGCCAAGTTGGTGATGAACGATTTGGTCGCATTTTTGGGGATAAAAGTGACCAAACAGAAAAAAGAAAAAGATGTGATTGTGATCCGGAGAACAACAAAATCCAGGGAAGGGGCAAAAAAGCCCGAAAATGGTATGCTGGTAGATGGCGGTGATAATCTGGCATTTTATATCGATTATATGGGCGGTTATCCTCCTGCCATCGATGAGTCTGGTGTGACTGGTCTCATAGAAGTAAAGAAATCTTCGTCGCTGGAACTGCTGAATCAAAGTCTGCTCTATTATGGGCTTGAAGCTGTCTTAGATCGCAGGGTTATTGAAGTGGTTGTAGTGGAGGAAGTTGCTAAATAAGAAAAAACGCACTCCAAATATGGAGTGCGCCCTTATAGAGTAGCTCAATCCATATTATGGATTAGTACGTAATTGTACGTTTGTGGTACTGGACCGGTTCTGCAATGCCGTGATCATTTCATTCCGCAAAGGTGTTGTCATCACAGGTTTATTGTTGGGATCGGCACTTGTTTGTATAGCGCAAATGTGATTTGAACCACTACAGGCTGGAGTAGTGACCAAATTGTAATCGTTTGGATCTGTCGGGTCTCCGTTCATTAATAATTGAAACCATGCCATAATCTTGAATTTTAAAAAGTGGAAACTGTTTGTGAAAAGGGCGCCGTTTTTTTCGGCGCCCCTGATAATAGGGTGCTATCCCTACTTATGGATTTGTTCTTAACTGAACATTGGTACTACTGGAGTTTGTATTCAATGCCGTGATCATCTCGTTCCGTAATGGAGTAGTGAATACGGGCTTGCTGTTTGCGTCAGCACTTGCTTGAATAGCACAGATATGATTTGAACCACTGCAGCTGGGTGTAGTGACCAAGCTGTAGTCATTCGGATCTGTGGCATCCCCATTAGCCAATAATGAAAACCATGCCATAACAGTATGATTTAAATTGTCTAACTTAGATTTATGAACCAGTCACAATGTCGCTGTCCATATCGGTCAAAAGTCGGACAGTACATTGGCCCCGAGTCCGCACATAGCGGACTCTCTGGTCTGGCGGTGGGACTCCTTATTTTGCCAGCCCTTGGTATCGGATACCCCCCGGGGGGGAATAGTGCAAACTTACGCCTGTACTGCCTGACGGTAAGACCGGTGCCCGCAAAGCTCACTGGCAGGATCCACTGATCCCCCGCAAGGTGAGGTGCATGCTCCTGCAGTAGGACTGCATGGCCCCAGTGCTGATTGCCCATTGGTGGGCAGCTGGAGCGTCTTGTCGAGCGATGCCCGTCACCCTGTCCTTTGCCGTTTTTCTGTGCTTGCTTCATTGTTTTCATTTTTGTTTCATTTCTCTGGCGTTATAATCCTATAAAGCCTATATGCTGATCAATCATCCAATCACTAATGGGAGAGGAGACATCCGTAATTGTCCTGCTGATCAACTTTCGTAAAGTTAAGAGGCAAAGCAGCTGTTTGAATCTCATATTTATGAGAAAATGACTTCATATTTCTGAGGTTTTCATCTGGTTAATATGTTGAAGCTACACCAGCTCCGCTCTTTCACTTTCCTATTTTTGAGTTTATAAACTTGAATAGGTATTGGGATTGATGCCCAAAAAGGAGCAGATATCCTTGATGCGGCAATAGCGTGCCGCAAGAGGATAGTGCCGCATGAATGCTTCTTTTTTTTCTTTCGAGCTCATGTTGATCAGTCCTCCCCGAAATGTGCGCTCCGATAATAAGTGCGAGAGAAAGACGTTGAGCTGTTCAGAAAATCGTGGATGCTGCTGAATAATGCCGACAATATCCGGTTGGCGGATCAGCATGGCGATGCTGTCCAGTTCGGCCTGAAAATAGATGTCATCTTGGGTGGGTGTATGATAGATTGCCTCACCAGCACCGATAAAATCAAGCACCTCCGAGTGGATATCATTACCGACCGTGTAATCGCGACGTTTGATCACCATACCCTCGAGTATGATATGCATATCAAAAGACTGTGCCAACAAGATTTTTCCTTTTTTGATGGATTGGGCTTGCATCATGCTTTTGAGTTCATGCCGGAGGGCCGGACCCGTGGGGCCGGTTTTTTCCAAAATAGCGTAAAATTGATTTTCATAAATTAGGTTTTCCATTTGCTAACTGTAGTTAAATTTGATTATTAATAACCGGCTATAGGTTGCGGGATTAACATCCACTGGCGTAAAGACCTGTGTGACACTGCCGGTCTTGCTATTGCCATTGTCTTCTTCCGCTGCTTCGCGTTCCAGCAGAATAGGGATGCGCAAGTTGATGGCCTCTGCTATCTGAGATGCAAAATAGTCCTGTGCAGCGCTTCCTAGATCGGCTGCATATTGCAGCTGCTGGGTGGTAAGCTGAAAACGCTCGGGGAGCCAGCCCAGTAGGTCAGTCTCAATAAATATTTTTTCATCTTCGATCACGATAGCATCTTGCGCATAAAGATAATTTTGCCAGTCCAGGACGCCCGGCCCATCAAAACTGAATTGTAGGTTTTTCATATCTGTATAAAATTAAAATCCCCGAGATAAGGGGCTAGAGGCGGTTTAAAATACTTTTTTGAACTTAAAAAAATCTAAACCTTATTTTTCACCATCAAACTCGCTTGATGCTATATCCAATGGGCTTGGATATAGCATTATTTATAGTTATATTGTGTTCTTAAAAGTCATGATAAATTAACTCTATAACGTTCTTCTTAATCATTTATATATTCCATGGGTCCTTCTATCAAGTCCTATCTTCAAGTTTTTCCTATTTTGTGGTGGTGCGGTTTATTGCTGATCGCATCCACAGCAGTGGCTTTATTTCCTTTTGACAATATATCCTTCAGCTATCTTATTAAGCCTAATGTGCTGGCCGTAATCGCTAATACATTGGCCATAGGTGTTCTCATCCTGGGTGTGGAGTTTTGGGTGGGTTATCAGATTTTCATCTCGGGATTTTGGCAGCGTTCGCCCAGCAGGGCCATACTGATTCATGCCCTGGGTGGTGTGGTTTTGCCTGGTACCATCACATTTGGGATGATTTTGCTCATTTATCCAGCTTCCATTGTCGATGATGTCCGCTTTCAGTGGGATATCATGTTTATGCTCCTGCTGCTGACGATATTGAACTACTGGTTGGCCAATGGAATGCTCCGCCACGAGGTTAAATTGATGAATAATATTAGGCGTAAGCTAGCCGGCGATAGAGATAAACTAGCGCAGCAGGTCGAATTCCTGCGGTCTGAAATAGATCATTATAAAAGTGATGTGTTGCAGTATGAATTGCTGATTGCCACTACTGATAAAACGGTCAATGGACTCTTAGAAGCTAGAAACATACTCGCTATGCAGCTAGAGGAACTACGGACTGAAAACAACCGACAGATAGACCGTGCATTTCAACTGGAGGCCGAGAGAAAACTTGAAGTTCAGTTGCGTATACAAGCAGAGGAACGTAATCAAGAGCTCCTGCTGGAGCTGGCTGCGCTCAAAGTATTGGCTCATGATGGTAGTGAGGGGAGTATCAATCACGCGGATCGGTCAGACGCAATATTTCACTTTAAGGTAAAGGATATCGAAATTGCTATTTTCCAGCAGGATATTGCCTATTGTTACGGCCATCACCGTAAAGGAGAAGATTCTTTTCAGGAAATTGTGCTGATGGATGGGACCAGATATCATCCGGGCTTAAAATCGTTGAGCGATCTGCTCAAGATATTCCCCTCGCTCCAGCATGTTTCGCGCAATTACCTAGTCGCAGGACAGGCGATAGTAAAATATCAGATGCTCCCGGGCAATACGCCCTTACTGACGGTCTTACATCATGACCAGCAGATTGAATATGGTGAATCGTACCGTAGGAAGCAGCCGGGCTGGAAAAATTGGCTTGCAGGGCAAATCGCCATTAACCAAAAGAGAAGTACTGTGCTGCCACCCGGATCTCTGACTGACTCGCCGATGGATTGACTTATTACCGATCCTTAGGTGCTCCTGGACGAGCAGTACTGCAATTGTGGTTGGCAGTTCGTCAATAGGCTTGGCTACTGTAAGGATTAGGAATCAGCCCTCTCCTGCTGATCCTGTTTTTTTAAATCAGGCTGCCTTGCACCTGCTGCTCATCCAGATAAAAATAGTCGGCAAATATTTTTATGGGAATAGCTGTCTTTGGCGGCAGGTTATAGGCCGTCCGGATATCTTCAAAAAGACGGTAGCACTGCCGCTCTGATTTGCCCAGCAGGAGAGCTGCCTCCCGTGGGTAGATCAGCATGCGATTGTTTTTTTTCATTTGCTTTGATTTTTTGGGCTCCAAAAGTCATATCGGACCGTGATAGAAAAGTGGATCAAGTAGGGATGTAGCATCGGTAAAGCGTTGCCTAAGCATAGATACAGTGTTGGTAGTGCAATAAAAGCACACTTATAACGCACTTACCATACACTTAGCTCATTTTGAAACGGTACTTAGCGCAACGGTGCCTGTAGCATAATTTTACATTGGTTTATCTATGCCTGGTCTATACTTAACGGCTAGTCTTAATAGGATCTGCAGCTAATGGTCTGATTCCTCTCCATGGCTTCAAGGAGCCATGTTAACAGGTTGAAGGTACCTGTTATTTTGTAATTTATGGCCTTTTTTGGCCATTTTTTCCATCCTTTGCCATCTCTTCCCGGTCCTTTCGGCAGCTTATGCATCTTCGTACTGTCAATAGCAGATAATGTCATGGCAAAACAAGTAAGTTTAATCAAATTAGAAGGAAACGTCGGGGACCTTTCCTTCTTCAAATCAAAAACAATCGGTTTTCAGGCACGCATGAAGACCGGAGTGTCCGGCGACCGGATCGCCACCGACCCAGCATTTGCCCGCACCCGGGAAAATGGCAGCGAATTTGGGCGTGCACAGCAATACGGTAAGAGGTTGCGCGATCTGTTGCGCGATGCATTGTTCCAGAATTCGGATGGGAGATTCAGTACCCGCCTGGCAATCAGGTTTTTAAAAGTAATTCAGAGCGATACGGAGAGTGCCCGTGGGGAGCGAGTCCTGAAACCCCAGAACCTGGTGATGCTGCAGGACCTTGAATGTAATGACCGCAGCAAACTGGGGTCGATATCATTGGTGCCGATCTTGCTGGATTATGATCGGCCGAGTGGTGATGGTACATTGGAATGCATAGGGCTCATCCCGAATCTCAATATTGCCAAACTGCAGGGGGCCACACATGTGCGCTACACGGTTGTGCTGCAAGAATTTGGCGGTGGGGATGGTGATCAGCGGCCTGCCATAAATCGGTCAGCCTATATAGAATTACGCGATACCATTCCGATGAATCTGCGGCTGACCGCGACCCTGGAGGCTGATGCAGCCAAGACTGTCTTGCTGTTGGCAGGGATGGAATACTTTCAACTGGTCAACGGCGCCTATTATCCGCTTTCCAATGGTCAGTATAACGCTCTGACCATTAAACAGGTCTATGTGCCTTAGGAACAGGTATATGTAGGCAAGCACCGAGCAAATAACCCTGAGCGATGCTAAATGGGCATATGCGCAAAGACCGTAGATGGCGGGTATTACTACCCAAAGTCTACGGTGCTTTGCTGCCTGATCCCTGCAATCTATCGGATGAATAGTTATTTCAAACAAAGATTTCTTTAACACAATAAGAGAATGTCAATCAAACATACCTTGCGGCTCCACCGGACTTATGGAACCCAGGGCACCAACGGGACCTTATATTACAATAACCAAAAGATCTGTCATACGATAGAGCTACCCGACCGGAACAATCTACAGCGGCTGAGCTGTATTCCGCCGGGCACTTACAGGCTCAAGAAACAGCAGTTCAGAAAAAATGGTGAGCAGATCGCCATTACCAATGTGCTGGGCCGCGAGGCTATCCTGTTCCATGCAGCAAATGATGCCCAGCGGGACCTACGGGGCTGTATTGCACCTGTAACGACGCTAAAAGGCGAGGGTAGGGGTGAGGAAAGCCAAAAAGCACTCATTAAGCTCAAAGCACTTGTGTATAGCCTTTGGGATATGGGCGAGGAGGTGTTTCTCCAGATCCGCTAATCTGTCGGATGTGAAGTTTATGATGCAGACCGAGTCTAATAAACTTATATCAGGGAAATGGGACAGTGTAGATAATTAAAAACGATGAAACCATCATGATTTATTCAATCGCATTGGGGAATGAATAACCGAGCAAAGCGAGCTCATGAATGCCGCTTAAAACATACACTCGATGAATAAATCTGATAGCTTCATCACAATTGAAACCGCCGAAGGCAACATGAACCGAGTGAAACGAGCTCATGAATACTATTGAAAATAAATACTTATGAATAATGCCTTAAAGAGAAAATTGACTAATGAATAAACAAATTTATACGGATGAAAAAAATAATCAATAAAATAGGTGCCATGCTGGAAGCACTGTTGCTGGCGCCGGTCAAATTGCCTGGCAAGGTCGTCAATGTAATAAAATATATCGCCGTTGGCGTCGGCTTAATCCAGCATTTATTGGACGAAGATAAACCGGACGTGTCGCCGGCAGCTTCCGAAGTGTCGGAAAATCCAAAAGATCTTGCAGAACCAGATCGAGAGAGGAAGCTGGGAAATGAAAATTAATGAATTGCGCGTTGCTACGCTCGGCGGAACACTTTGTTCTATATGGGCAAGCGTCTCGTTTGGTGAACTGATCCAAACAATTTTGATGGCAGCCCTGGGTACAATAGTCAGTTTCGCTACGGGACATCTGTTGGGTTACTTACGTCGAAGATGGCAGAAAAGGTGATTTTCTAGAACCTGTTGATCAGGCAGTGAACATGGCCGGATTTCGTTTGAAATCTGGTCATGTTATGATAAAATGCAAATTTTTCATATTTTATTTTCGACATAGGCATTGCTGTATCTGTAGACCTAATCTGCTCTGATGTCTGAGCTAACTTGTAAAAGGCAATAAAATTTTGTTCAGTTTGCTTGGCCATTATACAGTATTTGCAGCAATTTGGTAATTTTCGGCCAGCTGATATGTTTATTTTTGAATTCTTCTATACTCCGTTATTTTTTTTCGCCCCATTTCCCTCATACACCGACTTTTTCCGAATGTTAGTCTAAATGTTATAGAATCGTAGGCTGAGTTGTCTTAGTTTTGAATCAGAAACTTAAAGGAAATGTTGCAACAAAATCAACATTCCTACGACTACTAGAAAAGAGACAATAAAAAACTAACACTATAAAGTAGAAAAGATTATGAAAACTTTAGTAAAGACATTTGTAGCAGCCGCTTTGATCGCAGTATCAACATGTACGATGGCTGCAGGTAACCCTGGTAAAACGTTGAACCTATCCACCGCAGACTTGGCTATTGATAGCTATCTATCGGTGATGACAGAAGGTGTGTCGGGGGGTGTTGAGCAACTATTCGCTTCTGATTTCAGCCAAAAGATTCAAGGCGAAACTAGACGTACCAATACACGTTCAGAGGTAATTTCTTTCTTGAAAAAACAAAAAGGTGAAAAACTGAACTGTAGTACCAATATGGAGATCCTAGAGGAATCCGAAAATTATATGGTGGCACGCATCACGATGAAATTCGAAACATTTACAAAAACGGATCTGGTTACCTTGTTAAATGAAGACGGAAGCTGGAAGGTCTCAAGTTCGGTAAACTCATACAAATAGCAACTGTTTAATTAAATTCATATGTTTATTTTTAGCCACGTCGTGATGATGTGGCTATTTTGTTTGATTTCGCTAAATCTTGTCTTCAATAGATTGTTAGACCGGTATGGCATAGACCTACTGAAGGTTTACAGGGAAGAGCCAACAAAAATAACTAAGACTTTCGTTCTAAGATTGCTCTGGCAGATTTTTTAACACAATTATAAGTACATATATTTTACGGCGACATTTGTAAAATGTGTTGATATTCAGTTGTTTGTGTTTTTTTTGTTGTTATGAATACATCATGAATTATTGCTGTTTTTTGAAATTAATATCAATAATTGATAACAAATTAGATTTAAGGACGTTTTATTATTTATAAGTATATGTAACAAAATTGATATGAATAGGCTTGTGGGAACGGTGTGATGTTTAAACTTTTTGTTGCATGTATTTTCATTTTTGCTTGAAACGTCACTATTTCAAATTAGATTCTTATTATAAATATTTAACGTATGATGCACCCCCTAAACCACACTCTTCTCTTAGCCTGCGGTTTTACTCTTTTCTGCCACCCAGGGCAGGCTCACACTATCGAAATAAAGTCCTGTGCTAATATAGCTGCTTTTGCTAAACCACCTTCTTTTCGTGCGCTTGATTCCATCGGGATTAGTGGTAAAGTCACAGATTCATTGGGAATAGCACTGGCAGGAGTGGTCGTCACTGAAAAGAAAACGGGTAATAGCGGTCTGTCAGATGAAAACGGAGCGTTCAGACTTTCAGCGGACCCCAATGGTGTATTAATTTTTATAAAAACTGGATTTGCCATTAAAGAAGTCTATGTAAACAATCAAAAAACTATAGCAGTTTCCTTGTCAGCCGGCGCGGCGAAGGCTGTAACCGATTCGACAGTGCAAAATAGAGATTCTACAGCTACTGTTGCCGCTGGCCGGGATAGCACGACAAAAATAGATGCCAATCAGGATAGTACTACAAGAGCTACAGGTAACCCGAATAGCGCTGCAGGTGTGTCCGCAGGAAAAACATCAGTGACCGGGACTGTAACGGGACCTAAGGGCCCCTTGCCGGGAGTTACTGTAGCGGTAGTCGATACGAATGTGTCTGCAAGTACGGATGAAGCCGGCAAATTTCAGATTGCTGCTGGCCCGAAGAATCAACTCAGATTCTCTTCACTTGGTTTTGAAGCGATAACCCAACTCGTTGGTGATCGAAAGGATATACAGGTCGTACTTAGTGGCGAAACGAAGGTACTCGATTCTGTGCAGGTTGTCGCGGTTGGTTATGGTACGATGAATCGCGCGACACTACCGAGTGCGGTATCGAGTATTGGTGCCAATGAAATCAAAGACGAAGTATTGCCAAGTATTACCCAGGCAATACAAGGTAAGGCGGGCGGAGTGCAGGTTACGCAGAAGTCCGGTTCACCGGGAGGCGGGATAAGTATCAGGGTGAGGGGCACGACATCCATCAACGCAAGTTCGGACCCACTATACGTTGTCGATGGCATTCCGGTCAATAGTACGACCAACTTCACCGGAGGATCTACATTTGATTTTGGAGGTGGAACCCAAGGGATCAATGTGCTATCCTCAATCAATCCCTCGGATGTCCAATCGATCGAAATATTGAAAGATGCGGCATCCTCATCAATCTATGGTTCAAGAGCTGCAAACGGTGTCGTCCTAATAAGTACAAAAAAAGGTGTGGCTGGACAAAGTGAGTTCAACTTTAATATGTACGAAGGATTCTCGCAGGTGCCCAAGGAGCGGTATTACGATTTTATGAATACCGAGCAGTATCAGGATTATATGAAAGATTACTACAAAATCTTACAGCAACAGGATCCTAAAGCAGTCATTCCAGAGCAGATATTCGCCAATCCTAATGTCAATACGAACTGGCAGGATGCCATATTTAGGAATGCAGCAACCAGGAGCTACGAACTTTCATCAAGGGGTGGCAGTGAGAAGACACAATATTATACTTCCGTTGGCTACATGAAGCAGGGCGGTGTACTGTTGGGATCCGACTTCAATCGCTTAAGCGGTCGTATAAATCTGGATCATCAGCACAATGAGAAATTGAGATTTTCTACGGCTATCAATCTAACCAGGGCTGTCAACCACCGTGTGCAGGAGGAAAATTCCAAAGAAGGTGCCACCAAAAGTGGTATATTTTCTCCGCCTAACATAGCGGTGTATGACGCGGACGGAAATTTTGTCTATGACCAGGTGAGAAATACACGTGAAAATCCTGTTGCGATGTTAACGCTTCCGACCAATGAAGCGCAGACTTTTCGCGTATTGGCAAATGCCAGCGCAGAATACAATATCGTTCCAGAACTCTTACTAAAGACAAGCTTTGGAACAGATATCAGCTTCATCGATGAGACTTTCTTTATGCCTCCAGTGGGGCTTCGTTCATACGCTAGTCAGGGTGGTATCGGCGCTCGCCGGAATACCCGCGACCAGCTTTGGATCAATGAGACAACATTGACCTATGATAAGAAATTCGGTGACCATAGCATCAATGCTTTAGCTGGGTTTTCGGTTCAAGAATCCAGGCTAGAGTTTGTCCATGGACAGCGTTCAAATTTCCCTAATAATGACATCCCTTATATCACTGCTGGAGGTGTTATCACTGGTGCAAATTCTTATCCCGAAGAATGGGCTATCGCCTCTGGATTTGCCCGCGCAACATATATTTATAAAGATAAATATATCCTGAATGCAAATGTACGGTCGGATGGCTCTTCACGCTTTGGAGCCGACAATCGTTGGGCAGTATTTCCATCATTCGCGGGAGCTTGGAGACTTACAGAGGAAGATTTTCTAAAGGATTCTAAGGTGATTGATGATTTAAAACTTCGTGCGAGCTGGGGGATTACAGGTAATCAAAATATCGGGAACTATGCTAGCCGTTCGTTATACTCGAGTGGCAACAACTACATGGGACTCGCAGGATTTGTACCAAATGTGTTGGGTGATCGTAATTTAAAATGGGAAACTACCAATCAATGGAATGTTGGTGTTGATGCCGGGTTCCTGGGAAATAGAATTTTAATGTTGGCAGATTACTATTATAAGAAAACAACGGACTTGCTAATCGGGCTCCCTATTTTAACCAGCTCAGGTTATCTCACTCGATTTACTAACTCCGGTGATATTGAAAATAAGGGTTTCGAATTTGAATTAACCACCAAAAACTTAGTCGGTGAATTTAAGTGGACCACTTCCCTAAACATGACCTTTAATCGCAATAAAGTAGTTGCATTACCTGAAGGGTTGACAGAAATGCGTGGCGGGGTAGGCGATCTGAACCGTGCAATAGTAGGACAACCCCTTGGCGTATTCTATGGCTGGCAAGCAACCGGTGTCAATCCACAGACAGGGATGATTGATTATTTAGGTGCGGACGGATCTGCCGTAACACCGACAGATTACAAAGATCAAAGGATGATCGGCGATCCTAACCCATCGTTCTTTGGTGGTATTACCAATAATTTTGCTTATAAGAATTTTGATCTAAGTATCCAGGGGCAATTCACATATGGGAATGACATCTTCAATTATAACCTGGCATCGGGACTGGAAGGATTCAACCCAAGTTCCAATCAGTTTGTAGATTTTGTCGACAGATGGAGAGCACCGGGCGATATTACTGACGTTCCGAGGCCAGCACCGGGAGACCTTAACAATGGTGCCATATCATCAAGATTTGTCGAAGATGGTTCATTCTTTAGAATTAGAAATATCACATTTGGCTATACCTTGCCGTCCAGCATCGCAGAGAAAATCAAAATGAAAAAGCTCCGCTGGTACGCTACGGTTCAGAATGCTTTTGTGTTCACAAATTATCGAGGTTATGATCCGGAAGTCAGCTCAAGCCACGGTGGTGCCAATACAGGGCTGATTTATGGATATGACTACGGTAGTTATCCGCAACCGAGGATATTCACTACTGGTGTTAACGTAACTTTCTAAACGGCGTGAATAATGAAGATGAAGCTTGCCTTTTGCAGAGGAATAAACAGGCCGAATAGGACGAGATCATTTAAACAATTTAAAACTTATACGCGTAAATAACTTGTACGGATGAAAAGAAATAAAATAATATTAATTTTTTTGGTGACCATGATCGCTTCTTTTGCAATATCATGTTCTAAATTCTTAGATCGCGATCCACTTGGGCAGATAACCCAAGACAAATTTTTCAATTCCGAAACCAATGCCAATGCCGCTGTTTTGGGAATGTATCGGACGATGATGAATTCATTTTCTTTTGGTCAGTCCATCATCGTTGTTCCAGAGTTTTCGGCAGCTCACGTTCGGCATTCTGCCAGTTTTCCAGAATACCAAAACTTTTCAGAACATAAAATACAAGCAATCAATCCCTGGATTGCCAATATGTGGCAAGCTGTATATACCACGATCAATGCTGCCAACCAAGTGATTGAGGAAGTCCCAAAAATGACCGAGAATATGATTACTGAAGACAAGAAAAAGATGTTTGTTGGTGAAGCTAAATTTATTAGAGCTTTAAACTATTTTTTTCTGGTACGAGCCTTTAACAAAGCCCCACTAAAACTGTCGTATACCAAGGAAGGGGATAATATTGATATTGTTGAATCCGACAAAGCAGCACTCTACACACAGATTGTTAAGGATTTGACGGATGCTATCGCTGCGCTTCCCGAAGAAAATCCAAATACAGGTGATGCGGCCAAGGGACGAGCTTCGCATTGGGCGGCGAAAGCGCTGTTGGCAAAGGTCTATCTGTACCAAGCTTCCATTACGAATGATTATAAAAAAGCAGCGGATATGGCCAATGAAGTGCTGACCGCAGGTGGTTTTGGGCTGGTGACGGATTACAGTACAATTTGGACGACACAAAATACGAACGAAGCTATTTTCGAAATTCAATTTGACGATCAAGCAACCAATCCACTCGCAGCTGTAGCCAATGACAACCCTAGCGTGTTATTTTTTGCTAAAGACTCCGCAATCCTTGATCTATATACAGAGCAGGACAAACGAAAGGATTTTACTGTTAAAAAAGGAAGCAATAATAATTATTTCATGGGCAAGTTTCCGAATTTCTCGCCGGCCAGTCAAAACGTAACTGTTATCCGACTTGCAGAGATTTACTTGATCCATGCTGAGGCTAAAGCGCGCGTAGATAATAATGTGAGCACTGCAGCTTATAACTCGCTAAAAGCTGTACAGACACGTGCAGGCGTCACGGTTCCGATGAATATGTACAGTAGCTTGGAAACCTTCCTCACTGCCGTGCAGGAAGAAAAGGAAAGGGAGCTTATGTTTGAAGGCGAGACTTGGTTTGATTTTAGTCGCACTAAATTAGCACTTAAAAAATATGAAAATCTGAAAGACGAGAAATTCCTTCTGTATCCTATCCCTTCTGCTCAGATAAGTTTGGGAACTGGCCTCACACAAAATCCAGGATATTGACTGTAAATCAAAATCTCGTATTAGACCGCTTGCAACATTGTGCTGCGATTATTATATCATGCTACCTATTTAAATTCTGGTGGACAACGATCTATCCTATATCATCCTAGTATTCAAAAAAAAACCATTCTCAAACGAGAATGGTTTTTTATATAGTCTGTTTGCAATTAATTAGAAGTTGCAGCTCCAATAGCTACTAAGTCGATTGTATATACCACTGGCGTGTTTTTAGGAACAGTCACTTTTTCGCTTCCTGCTGTGTATTCTGTTTGATCAAAAGTGTAATAAGATGGAGAAATAAAACTAATCTTATCACCTTTTTGTAATCCTTTAGGTAATAAGCCTTCAAATCTTCTATCCACGCCTTGAATATTAATAATCGTAGGAGCAAATGCCTGGACCCAAGCTTGTTTGTAGACGGAAATTGCTAGATTAATATTGTTGTAGACTTTAGGAATGCCATCTGTATTCTTGTCAAATAGAGTTCCGTTCATTAATTCGCCTCTAAAATTTAAACTTGCAGACCATGTATTTATTTGAGGTCCATAGTAACCCATACTTCCAGTATAAGTATAAGGGGTTGTATTGCCTGTTGCAAGTTCCACCTTGTACCAAATGCCTGTAGAATCAGAATATTTTGCGTCTGAACCCCATTTGGTTTTGGCATATTGCTCTAATTGAGGAGCTTGAATTCTTAAAAGTGAATCTCTACGTGCTTTTTCTTTTCTGGCAGCTTCTATTTGTTGTCTATTCAACTCATCATAATCGATGTTATCTTTGTTACAAGACGCGAAGATCATTCCCAGACACAAAAATGCCATTAAAAATTTCGTGATATTTTTCATAATTTCTTAAAGTGTGTATTAATTATAAAACTCAAAACGCACTAATACTTGGTTTCGCTACACAAATATGTTAAATTATTCTAAAAAATCATTTAACTCTTTTGAGTTCAGGTATTTTTGTTGTATATTTTTTAAGCGGAATTCGCTGTCAAATCGAAGAATACTGGGGAAAATCATCCGTTTTCCGCTTAATAGCTGTAAGGCCAATGCATGATACTGTCCAGTTCTTTTCTTGCCGGATTTTGCTTTCCAAATGCTCTGATCAAAGGTAATTTCCTGCACAGATTCTGCATCCAGTTGGACCGCATAGTAACTTTTATTGATCATTGTAACCAGATCCGGCTTTGTAAATATTTCCCGTTCCATTTTTCGGCAATAGCTGCACCAATCGGTATGGATAAAAATTAGGGTCTCCCTTGGCGCTACAGTCAGCAGGGAGTCGAGCTGTTCAAAGCTGACCCAATTTATCCGCTCTTGCCCAAAATGGAAGAGCGGATAAAGTAAGCTGATCATCAGGATGCTTATTTTCCTAAAATATTTCATTGTTCTACTTTTGTTTATGGGAAATTTATCCCAGTACCCATGTCTTAATGAAAATGTCCTACCCGAAGACCGAAGGTATATGTTCGTGGACGTGTAGGACCATAGATGTAGTCCGAATCTCGTAATGCACCTTTGTCAAAATCCTTTTGAAAGGCGTTGAACATATTTTGTACACCACCAAAAAATTCGATACTAAAATCCTTGTGTACAGGTAATGTATAGCCCAGACGAAGATTCAATTCAACAAAATCACGTGCATTTTTAAGCGTCATGATATCTTGCTGGATATGTGGTACAATCATTTTGCCTGTATATACTCCTGTCAGGTCTACTGCGAATCGCTTCGTCGCTTTCAGATTTGTATTCATATACCCGTAAACATTTGGGGTACGCACATATTGCTTTGTCCAGATATCATGCGAATCGTCTTTACCTTCATAGATCAGCTGGTCTTTTTTATAACGCGAACGCTGGATTGTTCCGCCAGCTTGAAACGATAACCACGATGAAGGGGCAACATTGATTTCAATGTTGGAGCCATATACACGTGCACCTTCGCCATTTTGCATCTCCTGAATGATCAAACCATCCTTCTGTGATGCCATGACATTGACAAACTGATTATTAAGGTCTGTGTAGAAACCTTCAACTAGAAAACTCGTTTGTACATTTCCAAAATTCTTATTGTAACTAAACGACCCGGTATAGGCATTGGAATATTCTGTTTTCAAGTTTTCACCGATCAGGACAAATACCTGGTTACCACCAATGGAAGTCACGTGCATGTCTTCGTTAAATGCCTGTGGGGCCCTGAAGCCACGTGCGTAACCCCCTCTGAACTGTAGATCTTTTGTCAGATCATATAGGATCGTTAACCGTGGGCTGAATGTTCCGAAACGTTGATCCGAACTGCGGTTTATCCCAGCCAGAGTATATTTGCCATCGACATAGGTATAGTCGTATCGGGCACCGATCAGGGTTTTGAATGTATCAAAGGGTTTCCATTCGTATTGGGCATAGGTTCCCAATCCTTTATTCTGCTGATCAATTGTCCGCTTATAGCCTGGGATTTCATCCTGGGTATCATTATAGGAAAACTCCACACCTGCAGTAAACACATCTTTTTCAAAATTGTAGGTATACTGACTTCCTACAACCAGTGCAATATCGTTTGTCTTTCCATACGAATTGGATGCTAGCGTACTGTCTGCTAGCGTTGTCCCGCCACCAAGTCCACCATAATAACTATCACGGACAGTTTTCTGGACGGAACCATAAGCCGAAATCTTGTGTTTAAAGTCTTCGGAATAACGGTCATAGGTAATTCCACCAACGATAGAACTGGTTTGCAGCTGTTCGGTAATCTGGGTCAGGTGTGGGGCCTTGTCGAGTTGGTCTCCGCCACGACGAAATTCATTGACTGTGCTAAAATCTACTGTAATTTTATCGAGGTCGCTTGGTTTGTAAAATAATTTGGTGCCAAAGGTGGTGTTTCGAAGTTTGGTGATCTCCGAAAACCCGTCCCCATTGACATCATAGGACTCTCTATTGCGGTGCATGCCATAAAACGTTGCACCAGTATTTAGGTCTTCTGCGACAATGGATGTATTGAAGTCTACGGTGTTGTCCCAGCTTTTGCCGCCAATCAGTGAATTGGTGGACTTTACCTGCCAATCACTCTCGACAGGATCTTTTGTAATGATATTGATAGTTCCGGCAATGGCATTGGCGCCAAATAGTGCCGAACCGCCACTACGCACCACCTCGATCCTGTCGATCATGCTGGTGGGGATCTGATCCAATCCGTAGACGCTGTTTAACGCCGAAAATACAGCCCTGCTGTTAATTAGTATCTGTGAGTATGGACCTTCGAGACCATTGAGCCTAACTTGTGAAAAACCACAGTTTTGACAATTGTTTTCCACACGGACGCCGGGTTGGTAATTCAGCGTCTCAGACATCGCTACAGACTGTGTTGCATTAAATAGCTTGGGGCCGATGACATTAACTACAACAGGTGCGTCCTTACGTTTTACTCCGTAACGGGTTGCGGAGACCACTACCTCATCGAGATTGAGATTATCTTCCTCAAGCTGGATCTGCAATGGTGATTTTAAGGTATCCAAAGCAACTACCTTCGTCAGCGAACGATAGCCCACGGCGGAGATATTTAATGTTACTTTTGGGGTAACGACAGTATTGAATTTAAAGTGTCCATCAGCATCCGATGTAGTGGCTGATTTGCTATTTTTTATAGTCAGTGTCCCCGAAGCAATGGCTTCCCGGTTTTTATTGAATAAATATCCCTCCAATGGTGACTGTGCATATATTGAGGATGTTCCGGCCAATAGTGTAGCCAGTAACGTGTATTGCTTTAGCATTTTTATCGTATTGAGTATTTCGTATTGAGATCTTGGCTGCACAAGCTTAAAGCTCCCATATTGTATACTTTTTTGCCTTAGGTTTGATACTGGTCTTTCGTATCTCGTCCATAAGGTTTATTGTATAGCTAGGGCATACTTTCGTCTTGAAACCGGCTAAGATGCTATGATATAAGTATATGAGCGGAATTCGTCCACCGTCTTTTTTAATATGAAGACATCGGCTTTTTGTACTTATGGTCTATTGAAACCAAAGCCTTTAGCTCCGTTCTAGCGAACCCAAAAATAAATAGAGCGACAAGCGCCAAAAGCGTTGTCCTAATCTATTTCACTGGATGTACGTCAGACTAAAAATGAATAGTGTTATGCTAAGCAAGGGGGACCCCGGAGGTAATAGGGACTGCTTGTGGTGCTGGTAACTTCTGGGCAGATCGAACAATAATTCGTTAGCTGAATTTCCTTTGGTACAGGAAGTTCGAGAACGATGAAATCGGTCTGTACGTAATTGTTTTGATAAATGACATTCAGATAATCAATCTGATCGTCGGTCTCTTGAGGTTTTTCTTTTTTTGTAAAATCATAAGGGTGCGTGTGCATCACGATTTCCCCATTTGATTTTACCTCTTTGTGCATAAAAATAACACCCGAAAGAATAATCAGCGACATCAAAGCCAATTGGAATGATGCGATAAGCTGACGCAGATTTCTTGTTATTTTTGATTGCATAAAAAAGCGCTACTTGTTAGAGTAGCGCTTCAAAAATACGATTTTTATTTAGCAGTATATAGGTCTGCTAGATAAAATTATTATTAAGTACTGTAGTAAGTACCTCAATACTATCTAATCAAATGATTGTTGTCATCCGGGAATACTAAAGACGGTTTAAACTGCTTTGCTTCCTCAAAATCCATTGTTGCATATGAAATAATAATAACAATATCGCCAACCTGCACTAGACGTGCTGCAGCTCCGTTTAGACAGATTGTGCCCGATCCGCGTTGCCCTGGAATGACATAGGTTTCCAGACGGGCCCCATTGTTATTGTTTACGATTTGAACTTTCTCGTTAGCGATGATATTTGCAGCGTCCATCAAATCTTCATCTATCGTGATACTACCCACGTAATTCAATTCCGCCTGTGTGACTTTCACGCGGTGAATCTTGGATTTCATTACTTCTATTACCATGGCGCAAAGGTAGAGTTTTTTTTATTAAGCTAATATCATATTATCAATAAGACGGACACCTTCTACCCATGCTGTGACAAGTGCAACATGTTGCTTGCTTGGATCAATCTGTTGCACTTCTTGTAAGGAGCTGCTTTCGCAGATTGCAAAATATTCGACGGTTACTCCTGCTGTATCCGTCAAAATCGCTAAAGCATTATTCTTAATTTCTTGTAAACTGGCATTGTCCGAAATATGATCTTTTACATATTGTAAAGAACGGGAAAGTGCCAGGGCTTTTGTTTTTCCATCTTCGCTCAGGCGCATGTTGCGTGAACTCAGGGCTAAGCCATCTTGATCCCTGATGATGGGGCAGATTGCCAATTGGATCGGAAGATCTTTGAGCTCGATCATGCGTTTGATGACCATCACTTGCTGAAAGTCTTTTTGCCCAAAACAGGCGATATCGGGTTGCACTAAGGTGAACAATTTATAGACCACCTGTGTTACACCCTGAAAATGACCTGGACGTTTTTCACCTTCCCAGATTTGATCCAATTCACCAAGATCAATATGCCAGTGTTCATCCTTGTTGGGATACATTTCTTGTACACTTGGCATAAATAAAATGTCACAATCGACGGATTCCAATAGCTTGATATCATTTTCAATTGGACGCGGATATTTTTCTAGGTCTTTGGGATCGTTAAACTGTGTAGGATTGACAAAAATACTACAAACACGAATATCACTGATGGGTTTCGCATAATCTAATAACGATAAATGTCCTTCATGAAGTGCTCCCATGGTGGGGATCAAGGCTATCTTTTTACCTGCCGAGCGTGCTTTTTGGAGATGTGCTTGGAGGGATGCTTTCGTTTTGAAAATTTCCACTTTGCTGAATAGTTTTTTGTTCGCAAAGTTGCATATTATTTTGGGAATATAAAACGATGATTGATAGTAAATTGCATGGTAAGTATTTTTTTTGTACCTTTGTAGACCGATTTTACTGTTCGAAAATAATAAATAAAAATAACTGGAGATGGCAAAAACGAAGATATTGTTTATTACTCACGAGATGTCGCCTTTCCTCGAATTAACCAAAATTTCTGAAATTACACGTCAACTGCCTCAAGCGATGCAAGAGAAGGGTTTTGAAATCCGTATCTTAATGCCTCGTTTTGGGAATATCAATGAGCGTAGAAATAGATTGCATGAGGTGATTCGTCTTTCAGGCTTGAACATTGTTGTGGATAATAATGATAATCCGCTAATTATTAAAGTAGCTTCACTGCCTGCAGCTCGGATGCAGGTGTATTTCTTGGATAACGAGGACTACTTTCAGCGTAAAAAGGTTTTTAGTGATGAGCATGGCGAATTCTTTGCAGACAATAATGAGCGTTCGGTGTTCTTCTGTAAAGGAGCGTTGGAAACTGTTAAGAAATTAGGCTGGTCGCCCGATGTAGTACACTGTCATGGCTGGTTCTCTGCTTTGGTGCCTGCTTACGTGAAAACAACGTATAAGGATGATCCTACATTTAAGGATGCAAAAGTGATGTATTCTTTGTTTAACGAAGAATTTAAAGGTACATTGGGTTCAAAGTATGCTGAAATGGCGCCAGAAGGTGCTTTTAAAGCTGAAGATGCGCAAGTGTATGGCGATGGTAGCTATGAGGCGATTTATAAAGGTGCATTGCATTTTACGGATATGGTTGTCGTAGCTGATGAAAATGTCAATACTGAGATTGTTGATTTCGCTAGATCCAAAGATATTCAGGTTTTTGAACCTAACGGTGATCAGGACTATGATGCTTTTGGAGAGGTGTATGATCAGTTTGCGCCTGAAGAAGTGGAAGCATAGACCCTTTTCTTGAGGATCTGCGTAAAACAAACAGACAATAAATTATTAGAAAGGGCTATTTCCAATGAAATAGTCCTTTTGTTTTTTCTGAATCGTCTGTTTTTACTTATTCGTGTTTTTTTTATTGAATTATCAATGAGCTTGTTACGATCGGTTTATTGGCAAAAAAATCTTCAGTCGATTTTCATGACTGATAGTGTTTGTGAAAGCATGAAGGTTTTGTGTGTCAATACATTTATTTACTACATCGTATTCTTACAGGGACACAATGCCTGATAATAAAACTCCATTTCAAAATATCGGCACTAAAATGGTATCTTCGTAGCAATGAAGCGTCCTGAGGTAATAATAGCTTATGGTAAGGTGTATTATTGTTACAGGAAAAACGGCGTAGAACGAGCTTATTTATTACGTTGAAAAGCGTATTCTCATAATATAATTATAATAATGAAGATTAAGGTAGGATTTGGGTTTGATGTTCATCAGATAAAAGAAGGACACCCATTTATTGTTGGTGGTGTGCAGTTGGAACATCATGCCGGAGCTTTTGGCCATTCAGATGCCGATGTCTTGGTGCATGCTATCTGTGACGCTATTTTGGGCGCAGCAAACTTAGAGGATATCGGGTACCATTTTCCCAATACAGATATGCGTTGGAAAGGGATTAGTAGCTTGCTGTTGTTGAAAGAGTGTATGGGTTTGATTCAGGCCAAAGGATACCAGCTCGGTAATATTGATGCCATGCTTTGCCTTGAAGCTCCCAAGATCAAACCTTATATTCCTCAAATGAAGATCAAATTAGCTGAAGTGACCGGTCTAGATATAGATGATATTTCTATTAAGGCAACGACCAACGAGACAATGGGTTTCATTGGTCGGCAAGAGGGGGTTGTCGCCTATGCTGTCTGTTTAATTGAACGGGTTTAATGTCGGATAGGCAAACATTTTCATGTTTTAATGCACACTTTTGAATGAATTAGTAATACCTTTGCCATGAAGCATTCTTTGGCACACTATCTGATAGAGTGGACATTAAAATCATATTGAAGTCTATATAAAAGCGAATAGCGTAATATCCAATTAGAAAAGATACACACGGATCAAAAAACTGGATATTCCACGTAGCTTAAAAAAAACAAAATGCAGCACATTCATAAATGCCAATGAAAACAAGCATAAATGAATAATATTTGCACATGAAATTTAGTAAATAGATGAAGCGAGTATCAAAAAAAAATCAACTTACTGAAGGCGATATTAAACGATATACGTTCAATTTTTGGAAGGTCATCATTGGCATTGTAGCCCTTGGATTCCTATTTATATTGAGTATACGTCTTGGGTTATTCGGGAAATTACCTTCGTTTAGCGATTTGGAAAATCCAAAAAGCAATTTAGCCTCTGAAGTCATTACTGATGATCATAAAGTATTAGGGACTTATTATGTACAGAATAGGTCGAATGTTAAATACAGTGAATTATCTCCATATCTGGTTAAAGCGCTCGTATCTACAGAGGATAAGCGGTTTTATGACCATTCAGGAATAGATTATTCCCGTACGTTTACGGTTATCTTCCATACGCTGACTGGCAATAAACAGGGGGGTAGTACGATAACACAACAGTTGGCGCTTAATCTTTTTTCTGACGGCCGTCAGAAAAACTTTCTAAAACGTATCATTCAGAAATTTCAAGAGTGGGTGACGGCTGTTCGTCTGGAAAGAAATTATACCAAGGACGAAATCGTTACAATGTATTTTAATACAGTGGATTTTGGTGCATACAATACGTTTGGGATAAAATCTGCTGCGCGGACCTATTTCAATACCACTCCAGATAAGCTGACTGCTGATCAGGCTGCACTCTTGGTCGGGATGCTGAAAGGCCCTGGTGCCTATTCGCCGGTGAGATTTCCTGAGAAATCAAAAATACGTCGTAATACGGTTTTAAATAATATGGTGGCCGCCAATTTTATTTCGGCAGAAGAAGCTTCTAATGCGAAGGAGAAACCACTCGGACTAGAACTCAAGATCGCAAACTATGGTGAAGGATTAGGTCCTTATTTCAGGGCGGTATTAAAAGACCAGATTAAGAAAGAATTTGCTAATCTTAAGATTGTCAGAGCTGACGGTACACCTTATGACTTAGATCGTGATGGATTAAAAATCTATACGACTATCAATATGTCCATGCAACAGTATGCTGAGGATGCGCAGAAAGAATGGATGAAGCAGCTACAATCGAAGTTTTCGGCACAGTGGAAAAATAGGGATCCGTTCAAAGGTGATAAAGCGAAGTTGTTGATCAGTGGAATGAAACGTTCTGATCGTTACCGTATCTTGCGCGAGGAGGGTTTAAATGAAGATGAGATCAAAAAAGCCTTTAATGTGAAGGTTCCGATGAATATTTTTACCTGGAAGGGCAGTAAGGATACCATGATGACACCAATGGATTCCATTAAGTACAACAAGTTGATGCTAAGGAATGCGATGATGTCCATGGAGCCCAAAACAGGACATATTAAAGCTTGGGTGGGCGGTATTGATTTTGACCATTTCAAATATGATCAGGTTAAAATGGGGACACGCCAAGTCGGGTCTACAGCTAAGCCGTTTACTTATGCGGTAGCTATTGATAATGGTTATTCACCTTGTTATAGCATTCCCAACTACCAGCAAACTTACAATGGTTGGACACCAAGAGGAAATGCACAGGGAGGAAATCCGATTACTTTAGCGAAGGCATTAGCTTATTCACAAAACTTTGCAACAGCTTACCTTGTACATGAAGTAGGAGCGGCGGAGGTCGCTGCATTGACCAAACGTATGGGAATAACGAGCGACGTGCCGAACTACCCTTCTATTTCCTTAGGGGCATACGAAGCGTCTGTTTTTGATATGGTTGGCGCTTATTCTGCTTTCGTTAACCAGGGAACCTGGATAGAACCGACAGCCATTTTACGTATTGAAGATAAAAATGGGACACCTATCTATGATAAGGCGCCGAAAGTAGTGAAAGCCTTGAATAGCGAATCTGCTTATATTATTGTTGATATGCTGAAAAAAGTGGTATCTCAGGGTACTGCTCGACGTATTCAGTGGAAATATAACCTCACCAATCCGATCGGTGGTAAAACGGGTACAACCAATGATAACTCCGATGCCTGGTTTATTGGTATTACACCAGAACTGGTCACCGGTGTGTGGACTGGTGCGGAAGATCGGGGGATCAGTTTTGACCGGATGGAATATGGGCAGGGAGCTGCTGCAGCTATGCCAGTTTTTGCTTTCTTTATGCAAAAGGTCTATAAAGATTCAAATTTAAAATATACAAAGGGTGATTTCGAACAGCCTCAGGGTGGACTGACTCGTGTCATTGACTGTAACCAGTATTGGGGCGGTGGTGGCTCTGATGTCGAAGATGGATCCACAGACTCAAGCGGCAAGGAAGATCCGAAACTAAAGGATGATCGCTTGGGATTTTAATTTTCAGTATTGAGTAGATAGAATTGAGTATTGAGATTCTGGCTACACAAGCCTGCGGCTTCCAAGCTGTCTTCACTTTCTTGTTTTGGCGTTTCAGATCTGAGTATGGAGACTTTGGTTATACAAGCTTGTTTTTCGAAGATTAAAGAATAAGTGCTCTAGTTCGATAAGCCTAAGGCTTAGAGGCTGTATCCGTTTTTTACTTTTTAATTTTAAAGTTTTGACATTTGACTATAGAGAAGAATTAAAGAAGATACCTCATCGACCGGGAGTCTATCAATATTTTGATAAACATGATGAATTGATCTATATCGGTAAGGCGAAAGACCTTCGTAACCGAGTGGGATCTTATTTTGTCAATGAAAATCAATTGAACGGCAAGACCCGTGTTTTAGTCCGTAAGATCAACCGTATTTCTTTTACTATAGTAGATACCGAAATTGACGCTTGGTTGCTTGAGAATTCATTAATCAAGAAACATAAGCCAAAATACAATGTCATGCTCAAAGATGATAAGACCTATCCATGGATTGTCATCAAGAACGAACCCTTTCCTCGTGTTTTTTGGACCAGGCAATACATTAAGGACGGCTCCCGTTATTATGGGCCGTATCCTTCTGTCAGTATGATGCATATCGTACTGGATCTTATCCGTGAGTTATTTCCACTTCGGACATGTAACCTTGCGCTTACGCAGGAGAATATCCGAAAAGGAAAATTTAAGATTTGTCTTGAATATCAGATCGGGAATTGTAAAGGGCCTTGTGAGGGCTATCAGTCTGAGGAAGATTATGATCAAAATTTGAGTGATATTAAGGATATTTTAAATGGTAAGATTTCTGTCGTCACCAATAGGTTAAAGGAAGGTATCGCAGCAGCAGCAGCTGCACTGGATTTTGAACGAGCACAATTTATTAAAGCTAAACTCGATAAACTGGATAATTATCAGAGTAAATCGACTGTAGTTAATTCTTCGATTACCAATGTGGATGTATTTAGTATTGCCTCGGATGATGGGTATGCCTTTGTAAATTATCTAAAGGTAATGAATGGTGTTATTATTCAGACACAGACCCTGGAAATGAAGCGCCGTTTGGACGAGAGCGAGCAGGAATTGCTATCACTGGCGATACCTGAAATACGTGAACGGTTTAAAAGTCTGTCGCGGGAGATTATTGTTCCGTTTGAATTGGATATCGAGGAAAACGAGCGGATACGTTTTACGATTCCTAAACTGGGTGAGAAGAAAAAGTTGTTGGAACTTTCTCAGAAAAATGTGGCTTTTTTCAGAAAGGAACGGCTGTTGCAATATGAAAAACTGAATCCGGATATTCGTACGGAACGTATTTTAAAACAGATGCAGAAAGATCTTCGGATGAATGTGTTGCCACAACATATCGAATGTTTTGATAATTCCAATATCCAGGGAAATTATCCTGTATCAGCTATTGTGGTGTTTAAGGATGCAAAGCCTTCCAAAAAAGATTATAGACATTTTAACGTGAAAACAGTGGAGGGGCCAAATGATTTTGCGACCATGGAGGAGGCTGTTTTTAGACGTTATAGGAGATTATTGGACGAAGATCAGCCATTACCTCAATTAATTATTATCGACGGCGGTAAGGGACAGTTAGGTGCCGCATTGAAGAGCTTGCGTTTATTAGGGATAGAACGTAAGGTGACGGTTATCGGTATTGCTAAACGATTGGAAGAACTTTTCTATCCCGGGGACCAATATCCGCTGTATTTAGATAAGAAATCGGAAACCTTAAAAATAATCCAGCATCTGCGTGACGAGGCTCACCGCTTTGGTATTACTTTTCACCGTAATCAGCGTAGCCGAAAGACCTTTGTCTCTGAGCTGGAAAATATTCCGGGGATCGGAAAGACAACGGTGGAGAAAGTATTGACTGAATTTAAATCGGTAAAAAGGGTGAAAGAAGCTTCAGATGAGGATCTAAAAAAAGTGCTTAATCTGAAACAGATTAAAGCACTTCGTGTATATTTTAGTGAAACGAGCTTATCGAGCTAAGACTTGCACAACCAAGGCTCAATACTCAATTAATCGTCGTAGCCAAAACGTTTGAGGTAGTTTTTTTTGCTTCTCCAATCAGGGATTACCTTAACGAAGAGTTCCAGGAAAACCTTTCCGTTGATAAATTCTTCTATATCCTGGCGGGCATAGGTGCCTACTTTCTTAATCATAGCACCAGCTTTTCCTATAATAATGTTTTTCTGTGAATCACGTTCAACAATAATCTCTGCAGCAATGCGGGTGATATTTGCTTCCTCTTTGTAGGATGTAACAATTACTTCGGTACTGTAAGGGATTTCTTTATCATATAATTTGAATACTTTCTCGCGGATCATCTCAGAAACAAAGAAGCGCATGGACTTGTCTGTCAGTTCATCTTTTTCGTAGTAAGCTTCGTGGATCGGCAACTTATCTTTGATGTACTGCATGACAGCCGCAACATTATGATCCAACTTGGCTGAAATAGCGAAGATGGTATCTGGATTTAGTTTTTCTTGCCAGAACTCGATTTTGGCTTTTACTTCTTCTTCGGAAGATTTATCAATTTTGTTGATCAGGACAGCTACTGGAGAGTTTGTCTTACGCAGTTTTTCCAATACGTCATTCTCATCGTATTTCTCGTGGATATCAGTCACAAATAAAATAATGTCCGCATCAATAAGCGATCCCTGGACAAAGTTCATCATTGATTCCTGTAGAGAATAGTTTGGTTTGATGACGCCCGGTGTGTCGGAAAACACAATTTGATGGTCTTCATCGTTTACAATACCGATAATGCGGTGTCTTGTCGTTTGCGCTTTAGGTGTGATGATTGACATCTTTTCACCTACTAAAGCGTTCATTAGGGTGGACTTACCAGCATTTGGCTTTCCGATGATACTTACGAATCCTGCTTTATGTGACATTTTTCTAAATTTTATTAGGATTACAAAGAAACAAAATATATCTTTGTACTCCAATTCGGAAGGATCATAATCTTGTTTTTTCAAAAGAAAAAAGCAATTTTGTTCAAAAATATATTGCGGGGTGGAGCAGTTGGTAGCT
>NZ_JBWKUH010000037.1:0-38054 GCF_059420745.1 Sphingobacterium sp. GW821-FHT03E03 | reverse complement strand
CTAAACATAAATCTAAAGACCAATAAATTTAATTATTCCCGCTAAAAAATATATTTTGCGAAATAAAAAAAATACATCAATTTTGTCTTGGCTAAATTAAAATTAACAGGGAAAGTAATACCAAAAAATTACCGTATCTACATTTTCATATTTTTATTGTTCGACAATGTTTTTCAAGAGATCCACCTATTTCTTATTAGGTTTATTGTTGCTTATTGGATGTAAAAAAGATATTCCACCTGGTATAACTCCAGTAGATCCCAAACCAATTGATAGAAGCAAAATGCCTATTCCAGCAGGATTTACAGATGATTTAGCTTCAATAAAGATTAATAGTATAGCAAATGCGAACGAGCCTGGATCTTCACGACCTGAATTGATCCAGGACATATCTGGTAAAAATGCGAGTTACTGTCATCCTGATGTTGAGTATTTCCCAAAAGGTTTCAACGGATATAAATATTGGATGGTCTTTACGCCCTATTTTGGTATATTAGGTTCTGATCGAGCTGCATCATTATACGAAAATCCTAGTATTGTGGTATCAAATGATGGCAAAGAATGGATCACCCCAACTGGATTATCAAATCCCATACAACGTCGTCCTGCTATAGAAGATTCTTATATCCCACCGAGTGGCATTCCTAACCAAGGCTATTGGTCTGATGTCGACTGGAACTTCAATGGAAAAGAATTCGAATTATATTATAGAGGATGTTTTTTCTCCAATAAAATCTTAAGACAGTGGGGTGCAAAGAGCGATAATAATACGAGAAAATTAAATCAGGAAGCCGAGCGTGTTATTGTAAGACAAACTTCAACCGATGGAATTCATTGGACTCCACTTGAAATTGTATACACGAGCAATGAACCAGCTTCTATTCAGGACAATCATATCATATCGCCTTCCTTTATCAGAAATGAAAATGAGATGTTTAGCTATGAGGTAGATTTTAAGCCGACCTATCAATCTCCTATTATGACAAGCGTCTTGCTGCGTGCGTCATCCAATGGTCTTGACTTTACAGCCTACCGAAATAGCAAACAAGTTAAATTCATCAATAAACCTTGGCTTGAATTAAATAAAAATTATTCGACCTGGCATCTGCAAGCGGCCTATATTGACGGTTACTATTTTCTATGTCTTGCTATAGGAAATGTCGACAGATACTCCTCAGACTTGAATTATCTTGCCTATTCAAAGGATGGAGTACATTTTCGTGTATTTGAAACACCTTTAGCTTCATCGAATGTATATCGCTCAGCTGTGTTTGCCAAATCTTCTTCAGCAAATGACATCGAATTTGGTGCTGTTATAGGCTATAAATCAGGCGCATTTGGTTATAGGGAATTTAAGTTAAACAAGAAGGCCTTGGAAGATGGGTTAAAATAAAATAATATGGACTGTAATACTTACTTTTATAGCTTGACCTTAACACGCTAAAAATGGCAATCAAAGATATTGAAATTTTAAAAACAGAGATTCTATCTGATAATTGGTATACCTTAAAAAAAGTCACCTATCAATATACAAAGCCGGACGGAACTGTACAACAACAAAGCCGAGAAGCTTATGATCGTGGAAATGGTGCTGTAATACTACTTTATAACATAGCATCTCGAACCGTTATATTGACAAGACAGTTTAGAATTCCAACTTATATAAATGGGAATGAATCTGGAATGTTAATAGAGGCTTGTGCAGGTTTGTTAGATCAAGATTCGCCAGAAGATTGTATCCGTAGAGAAACAGAAGAAGAAACTGGCTATCAGATCAAGGAAGCAAAAAAAATATTTGAAGCGTATATGTCTCCTGGCTCGGTTACCGAAATTCTACATTTCTTTATCGCAGAGTATACCAACAATATGAAAGTTAGTGATGGAGGAGGTTTGCAGGAAGAGGAGGAAAATATCGAAATCTTAGAAATTAAAATCGATAATGCTTTGGCTATGATCGAAAGCGGAGAAATCAAGGATGGCAAGACCATCATGCTCCTACAATATATTAAGTTGAAAAGTATCTTGTAAGTCGTTACTTTCAATCGGGTATCTTAACGGGCTACCTCCCTGAAAATAAATTTAGTCTGTTGGAAATTGATTGTCGATGGTATATAGTGAGGAATACCCATATATTCTTGTTCGGTACCAGTTCCTAAAATATATTGAGACCCTTTCTTAAGTAAAACAAAGGGTCTCCTTTTTTTCTGTCCCCAGCCGAATGGCGTATAGTAATAATCACCGCTCAGCGTATCGTTTTTGATATTCCCCCGAACCTCTCCCGAGTCAATTTCACCACCGGGTCTATAAAAACGTAACTTTCCATGAAAACGGCTTTCAAAGAGATCAAGTTCCAGTTGAGCACTATCGCGATTACTATAAGCAACATACTTCAATAACTCTGCATCCCGCCTCTTTTCTTCACAGCTTGCGAACGAGAGCACCAACAAGACACAATAAACGGCAATTGCTATTAAACGCATTCTTCCTATGAAATTTAAATACTACTAGAATGAGCTAAAAATAACCTATTCTGATTAAAAACAACGAAATTGTGATAAAATAAATCTATCATTAAACTATTAGCCATTTCCCGCGTTAGTGACGACTTTATCTGCCAAATCTTTAAGCTGTTGCATATCTGAATAATCCAGTTTTAAAGCTTCAAAAATCTGCATCGGAATGCAGGCTGCTTTTTCTTTCAATTGCAAGCCCAGATCTGTGAGACGAATCTTTACCACTCGTTCATCCGTCTTACTTCGCGTGCGGGTAAGTAGCGCCTTGCTTTCCAATCGTTTCAGTAGTGGTGTAAGGGTACCATTATCCAAAAATAACTTCTCTCCCAATTGGTTTACAGTTTGTTCGTTATTTTCCCATAAAGCCATCATTGTGATATATTGTGGATAAGTCAAATCTATTTCTGCTAGAATAGCGCGATAACGCTGCATAATCTCGCGATGCAGAACATATACGGAAAAACATAACTGTTTGTCCAGTTTCAATAAATCATCCATCTTACAAAGATATTGTTTTCTTAAAGTTCAAAAAGTATATAATGTTTCTATTTATATTCAACAATAAATTCTTCTTTCGGCATTCTGACTTTTTTCATTGTAGAGATCCAGTCACGGGAAGTATCTGCAACACCTACATACATTAATGATACACTTTTCAATCCAAGTTTTTCCAATTGCAATACTTCATCCACTAGTTTGTTATCGAATCCTTCCGCCGGGGTAGAATCAACCCTGAGTTCTGCCGCTTGTGCCAGAGCCAAACCTAAAGCAATATAAGTTTGTCGTGCTGTATGTGCAAAATTACGTTCCGCAGCTTCATTTAGATAGATGGATTTCAACTTATCTGTATACGACCCAAAGCGGCCACGAGGTAAATCTCGCTCATCTGTAGTGAAATCATATACTTTATCAATACGCTCTTCGGTGTAGTTATCCCAAGCCGCAAAAACCAGCACATGGGAACATTCACGCATGCATTCCGGATTTAAGGCTCCTTTTGCTAATTCATCTTTCAAAGCTTGATTTTCAACTACCAATACTTTAAAAGGTTGCAAACCCGAAGATGTTGGCGCAAAACGAGCTGCCTCCAATATTTTATCTATATTTTCTTGTGTAACCGTTTTTGTCGGATCATACGCTTTCACAGCGTGTCTCCATTTTAAGTCTGTTATTAAGGACATTTAATTGTTTGTTTATTTTGAAAAAAGAACGAATAATATTGCTAGTAATGCTGGAATTCCCTGTACAAAGAAGATCTTTTTACTTGCAGTGATACCTCCAAAAATGCCAGCTACAAGAACACAGCCTAGAAAGAATAGGCGAACATTGTCACTCCAGATCTGATCATTGATAAAAAATGACCAAGCCAAACCGGCGACCAAAAAGCCATTATATAGGCCTTGATTGGCAGCAAGCCCTTTTGTAGGTTTAAATAGCTCAGCAGGTAGCGCTTTACCGAAACTACGTCTTCCAGCAGTTTCCCAAGCAAACATTTCCATCCACACAATATAAACATGTTCAATAAGTACAAGCATCGTGAGCACTGTGGCAATATGATTCATCTATTATTCGTTGTTTGATACTGTTAACTTCACTTCCATATTACCTCTCGTAGCATTTGAGTATGGACACACCTGATGCGCTTTTTCAATCAGTTGCTGTGCCACCTCCAAACTGACTGCAGGAATATTGGCATGTAATTCCGCTGCTAAACCAAAACCACCATTCTCCAACTGTCCAATACTCACCTGAGCAGTAACCTTGGTCTCACCTGTTTTTATCCGTTCTTGCCTAATCACCAAATTCAAGGCACTATCAAAGCAAGCAGCATAACCAGCGGCGAAAAGCATTTCTGGGTTTGCATAATCATCGTTCGCACCTCCAAGACCCTTCGGCATACGAACCGCCAGATCCAATACAGCATTTTCACTTTTTACCTGACCGTTTCGTCCTCCTGTGGCTGTGGCGCCTATGGTATATAACGTTTTCATATTTTAATTTGTTTTTGCTTTTGTTTCAATAATACAAATGTATATTGAAAAATTATATTGTGCAAAATATAATAGAACTATTGACATTAAAATGAAAATAGAAGCCAATCTTTAATGGCTAGATTATACTAATCTCCAACCAAAGAATAAAAAAGGTAAATTTGATTATTGCAAATGTAATTGATATGAAAACAACTACAATCGAACAGTTCTACAATGAGATCAATGCTTCTATACCTGAGGAAATAGCACGTGAGCTTGGGCACTTCAACGTATTTAGCTTTGAGGAGCTCGCTGCAAAGTTGAAAGAGAAACCCATCATGCCTTACAATAAGCGAACTTATTACAAAATCAGTTTAATCACAGGAAAGAACACCGCTGAGTATGCAGATAAGGTAATTGAAATAGAAGAGTCTGCTTTGGTATTTGCGACACCGAAAGTTCCTTACCATTGGATACCCAAAGACGAACATCAACAAGGCTATTTTTGTGTTTTTACTGATGAATTTTTAGCGCGAAATAAAAGTGGTATCGTATTGGAAGATCTACCCATCTTTCAACCCGGTGGACTTCCTATTTTTCAGATTACAACTGAACAGCGGATCGAAATTGAGCGAATTTTTAAAAAAATGAACAAGGAATTATGTTCTGATTATATGTTTAAATATGATCTTTTAAGGAATTACGTTCTTGAAATCATTCATTATGGACAAAAGCTACAGCCGAAAAGTATCAGTAATCCCATGCACAATGCGTCAACCAGAATTACCTCACTTTTCATTGAGTTATTGGAAAGACAGTTTCCAATAGAATCCTCAATGCAACGGTTGCAGCTACGAACAGCCAATGATTTTGCTGAACGCCTCGCCGTTCATGTAAACCACCTCAATAAAATTCTCAAGGACAGTACAGGCAAGACAACAACACAAGTAATTAGTGCAAGAATTAAACAAGAAGCAAAGATCCTCCTCAGGCAAACGGACTGGAATATCTCAGAGATTGCCTATTCACTCGGTTTTGAGGAAATAGCACATTTTTCTAATTTCTTTAAAAAGCAAACCAAGCTTTCACCAAACAATTATCGTTCTCAACGATTATAATTTGAATTTCGCAAATATTGATTTGCTTTTCACAAACTCAGCAAATACTTTTCAAGCGAAATTTGTGCTATTAAATTTTAAAACAAAATAGAAATGGCTAAAAATAAAACTGCTTTAGTAACTGGCGGAAGCCGGGGTTTGGGAAGAAACATAGCAATTAATCTTGCTAAAAAAGGAATTGATGTCATACTGACTTATAATAGCAATAAAGAAGAAGCAGATCATGTTGTCTCTATGATTAAGGCTTTGGGACAACATGCAGCGGCATTTCAATTCAATGCCGGTGATACAAAATCCTTTGATCATTTTATAAGGCAAATAACCGAACATCTAAAAAATCAAACAGGTCAATCAAATTTTGATTTTCTAATCAATAATGCGGGTACGGCATTATACGCTCCATTTTCGGAGACCACAGAGGAGCAATTTGATGCAATATATAATATCCATTATAAAGGTGTCTTTTTTCTAACCCAGAAAGCACATCCTTTTATAAACGATGGTGGACGTATTATTAATATTTCTTCGGGTCTTGCCCGTTTCGCATTTCCGGGTTCTTCTGCTTATGGCTCGATGAAAGGTGCTATCGAAGTCTTGACAAGATATCTTGCCAAGGAACTAGGCTCTCGCAGTATTGCAGCGAACGTAGTCGCCCCAGGAGCTATTGAAACAGATTTTGGCGGGGGACATGTTCGTGACAACAAAGAAACCAATGCACATATCGCGAGTGTAACAGCCTTAGGTCGTGCTGGTGTGCCTGACGACATTGGTGGAGTTGTAGCCTTCTTGTGTACTGAGGATGCCCGATGGATCAATGGACAACGCATTGAAGTATCCGGTGGTATGAATCTTTAACCACCTTGATAGAAAATAAGTATATATCTGACTGTTATAACACGGGATATATACTTATTAAAATATTGTATATTATTTTCGCTTCTATTACTTATGGTTCATCTTAAGGAATATAATACCAATTTCATTTTCTTTTTAAAAACAATATTCATGCTGTTAATTTGCGCTTCGAATGGCTAAGTTTGTAGGATAGATGAAGATACAACTTGCAATAATAAGTGATATACATGCCAATATTGTGGCATTGGACGAAGTATTAACGGATATAAAAAAGAGCGGGGTAACACAGATTTACTGTTTAGGTGATCTGGTCGATTTTGCCCCATGGGGAAATGAGGTTATCGCCCGAATACAGGAAAAAAATATCCCCTGTTTACTCGGAAATCACGATCAAAGGGTTGCCTTCGATGAGCCTATTGTTCCCTTATCACACCACGATGTGATCGAAACAGTAAACCGTGACATCGCCATCAATCTCAGCAAGAACGAAATAACAGCTGCTCACAAAAAATGGTTGGCAACATTACCATACAATATTGAATTAACGTTCAAAGTCAGTGATCATCTTAGAAAAATCCTGCTTGTGCATGCCAGTCCGCATAGTAATGATGAATACATTTATGAATCAACACCTAAAGCGGACTTGTCAGTTCAATTGCGCGAAAGAGCCATCGATATCCTGGTCATGGGTCATACCCATCACTCCTATGTCCAACGGACCGAAGAAGTCCTGTTTATCAATTGTGGGTCTGTTGGCCGAAGCAAAGAGAAAGACAGAAAGGCTTCCTATGCCTTAGTTACGCTGACAGAAGAAAGCATAGAAGCCAAAATAGTTAAAGTAGATTATCCGATTGAGGCAGTTGCAGCTGCTATTTATCACAGTGATATTCCCGATTTCTATGGCAATTTTTTACACAGCATAGATAGCAATTAACAAAATCCCCGATGCTTACTTTATATCGTTTCAAAAAAGAACTTAACTTTCTGAGAACAATATTGATGCATCGGGGATATATAAAATTTTATTTTAGGAATAATTTCCGAATCGCTTTATTCGCCACATCCATAAGGTAAATATTGCCCTCTTTATCCACCACAACATCCTTTATCAATGTAAACTTGGCCGTCGCTAAAGTACCGTCCACATAACCATAGCCAGTCTTTATCAAGGTTGTTACTTCTCTGGTTGTCATATTGACTTCACGAATCGCATAATTATTATTATCAGCGACAATTAATCGGTTGTTCAGTCCAGGAGTAATTCCACCGATACCGCTAAAACGTGCGTAAGTTCCTATCCCATCTCCATATCCAGCATCTGAACTTCCAACAAACATCCCTCCCCGCGTATCACCGGGTTTCACTAACTCAACCCCATTGTTACTACTTGTATTCTGATCCGAATAGTATAAGTAACCCTGGCTATCCACAAAAGGTTTGGCCATCACCCAGGACGGCCCCGTTACCTTTGTGTAATTTCCGGTAATATTGACTTTGTTTACCCCCTGCGCAAATCCAGCAACCGAAACATACAAATTGCCCGATAAGTCTATGCACATGGATGTAGGAGAAAATCCGCTTGCGTGTATCGTACGTTTGCCTGCTGGTGTAATTTTAAATATCTGGTTTGCCCGTTGGTCACTGACATAGACATTATTTTGCTGGTCAATTGCTATTCCTGAGGGATAGTCAAAAATCGCGTTGGCACCATCAACTTGCAGGATGGATACATTACCTGTTGGTGACACCTTCTTAACTTGTTTATTCTCTGTATCTGTAACGTAGATATATCCCTGTTGATCTATCGCCATTCCAGCCATATTACTGCCAAATGTGGTCATTCCTGGACCTCCAGCTAGGGTCATTATCCCTGCCCTGCGAAATTGTTGCGGTGCCAAAGCATCTTGGCTACCAACCACGACCTTCACCTGGCCTGTCGTTACTCCCTGTGGCGCCTCTAATACCAATTTATTTTCGCTGGCACTGCTTACTGGCGTCAAAACACCATTAAAATAGACTAGATTTTCTGCTAAATTTGAGCTAAAACCAGTTCCCATAATCGTAACACTTGTCCCTGCCAGACCATTATCTGGGCTCATCGAACGTATACCCAAGGTCTGATCTTTAAACTGTGGTCCTTCAATCGATTGATCATTGACAACAACTTTTATCTTGCCCGATCCAGTTCCACCGGGAATGGTCAGTTTAATCTGATGTTCACTACTTGAAGAAATAGCGACCTGCTTTCCATTGATAAATACCTGATTTTCGTCCAGTATCTTACTAAATAATAGTCCACTGATCGTCATTTCGGATCCTTTAGGGCCACTTAAAGGTGAAACCGTTTCAATGACTGGTTTACCAACCACGGTAAACGTCGGTCCTGAGATTTTCTGTTCGTTGATGTTGACGGACAACAGTCCCGTTCCCACCCCTGTCGGTGCAACAACAACAATTTTTTCAGGACTGGATTCCAAGACGACAGCAATTTTACCGTTAAAATCGACCACATTGCCCGAATTTAGTTTCTCGAAGCCTTCACCTGTCAATGTAACCTTTGTCCCCGCTCCACCGCTTGTTGGTTTGATGCTGCGAATAACCTGATAGGTGAAATTTTGACCTTGAGATTTTTTTCCGTCTACACGTACTTCTACAGCACCATACCCAGCATCTTCTGGTACTTCAGCAATGATGACCTTATCGGTAACACTCACAACCAATGCTTTTTTACCATTAACGTAAACCTCCGCCGGCATATCTGTACTGCCAAACCCCTCACCATCAATCCGCAATTGGGTTCCACCGGTACCATTAGTCGGAAAAACTTTTGCTATAGACAAGTCCTGATAGGTATACGTGCCGACCTCGAAGCTATTGCTCCCATACTTCAAGACAACTGTTCCGCTTTTATCACCTTTCGGCACGCGCAACACAACAGAAGTAGGAGTCGCGCTGATCACCTCCGCCGGATTCCCAGCAACTGTCGCCGTAAATTCAGTAATCGAACTGCCGAAACCCTGTCCTTCAATCGTAACCAATGTCCCTGCCTTGCCTGAATTAGGGTAATAGCTACTCACTTTCGCCACCTCCTTATCTATCAATTCCTCTTTTTTACCACAGCCGATTAATGCAATTATCATTGATATACATATCATCGTTAGTTTCACTATATTTTTCATGGGAATAAATTCTTTTTTGCGCCTTATTTCTTGAGCTTCATTGCTCGATTCATTGTTTCACTCCTTACGATCTTAACTATCATAATAGCGTATTTTAAATTAGAAAGTATAGCGAACGCCACATTGTATCTGCGCCCTTGAGTTAAAATAATCTATGCTATAGGACTGACCCGGATCGCTGAATGTAAATACAGGCCAGTTATCTGCATTTTGCGTTGGTGGAAACAATGATGGTGTCAGCCCTACACTACTCGTTGAATTAAATGTATTTGGTGAGAAGTATTGAACGCCCCATTTTCTATAGATCAGATTTGTCAAATTCATGATATCCATCGAAAAGGTGATAAATTGTTTTTTTGACTTTTGAACAAAAAAATCATGCGCAACACGTAAATCAGCCTGTAGATTCCATGGCGTACGTCCCATATTTCGTTCTGTAAAATCACCTCTACGGGAGCTTAGGTACGCGTTACCATCAATAAATTTATTAAAAGCGTCTGCCTGTTGTTGAGCGGACATTCCACCAGTAATATCCTTGAAATAATGCATTGCCTCTGTCTGTCTCGGAATGTAAACCAAACTGACCTGTTGTGGTAATCCTTGGATACTATTGTTGACAATACCATAGGTAAATGGACTACCTGATTGTGCACTAAAATATAAGGTAAAACTTGTCCGCCCAGCACTGTGCCATACTTGTTCATAATTTATACTTGAAACGATACGATGACGTATATCAAAGTTACTGTAGGCTAATTTTGGGTTGTTTGGAATCAACGATTGGTTGAGCTGCCAATTACTTTCCATGGAGTTACGAACACCATTGCTCAAATCTTTGGATTGACCATAGGTGTAACTCAAAGTCGCATTCAACTTTTCTTTGATTGATTTCGCTATTGTACCGGTTAAGCTATATCGATAACCTTGATTGGTATTGCTCAATAAGTAAACATTTGAAAAACGATTATCTACAGTGCCACTATAAACCGGTTGCTGCTTGTTGACATCGTAACCATACCACAACGGATTGTCTTTATTGTTCAATTGCTGAAACAATACATCGTTTATATTTTTTGTATAAATGCCTTCCACTGTGAATTTCCAGCCTTCCGCCTGGTAATCTATGCCTAAGCTTGACCGGAGAACTTGTGGAAGCACAAAATCATTATCAACCAAATCTACCTGAGTTTTCCCGGTACTTGGATCATGGATTATAGCGCCATTTTGTGCAATAAAATCTCCTATTCCATTTGGACTAGGTTTAATGGGATCAGATCCCGGTGCAAAAGGTTTTTGATCAGCTTTTTGATCAAATGCACCATAGCTATCGCCTGTATTGTAATAGGCATAGGCAAGCCAAGCAAACGGTATACGTCCAGTAAATAACCCGGCTCCTCCTCTAATGACCAATTGTTTGTTGTCCATCGCTTCCCAACGAAATCCTATTCGGGGAGAAAGTTGAATTTTATTTAAAAATTCATTTTTCAGGCGATTGGCGGGGGTGTATGTATAGCTGGTTCCGAAACCAGGATCAGCCCACATGTCTTTGACTTTTTCGCTTAACGTTGGCATATCTGGTAGGCTCGCTAAATCTGCTCTAAGCCCAGGGATAATTTGGAAATGATCATTCACGCGGATCTCATCCTGCAAGTAGAGACTGTACATATTGACCGAGAAATCTGCAGCAGGGTGATCTAAGATATACGATCGACTATTGTCCGTATAATTATAGCTACCTCTTACACGATACGGTACATTGGCAACAAAATCCGCAATACTGTTATAATCTACACGACCATTCCAACCGTTGACAAAGCCATACCGGATACGATAAAGTTCGTTATGCGTGCCGATCAAAAACTTGTGCCTGCCTTTCGTCCAGTTCAGATTAGCCGTAATCTCCCAAGTCCCTTGTCGCATATTAAAAATACTGGCTTCACGATCGGTTCCAAGATAGATCGTCGTTCCTGGTGTACGTCCCTGAATCTGCACCTGAGGCAAAGAAGGATCACTCAACGGATCGCGGCGGTCATTCACTTGCGTGTATCCCACTACAACATTGGAGGAAAGATTGTTACTAAATCTGCTCTTTAATTCTGCAACAGTACTCGTTTGATTATTCTCCTGTTCGAATGCCATTCCACTGAAACGAAAATCTTGTTGATCCCTGTCCATATGTGTCGCTTTGCTAAAGATGGTATTGTTACGAACTGCCAATTGGTGCTGTGCATTGATATTCCAGTCCAAACGATTGAAAAATTTTGTTGAACGTGACCAATTGGTATAATTGTCAGCTGTTCCGATATTAAAAATATCTCCATAACGCGACTGAGCTGCTGTTTTTATTGCCTCGACATCGGCTTGATCCAGAATATGTGCTGTTTCAGTCGTTCCTACACGCAGTTGTGTAGGATCTTGACGTCGTGTGATCTCTTCGTTACTGAAAAAGAACAATTTATCCTTGATCAATGGAAAACCAATTCGAAATCCCGTTTGATAATCATAAAAGTCCTTATCCATTTTTCCTAAAGTTCCCACACGATCCTTCCCTGTTAATGCAGCATTACGCCCGAAAGCATATACCGAACCTTCTATCTTATTCGTACCACTCCTTGTCACGGCATTGACCGATCCACCTGTAAAATTTCCAATTTTGACATCATAGGGAGCTAGATAAACCTGCATATCCTGAATGGCATCGATCGAGATTGGATTGGTCCGAGTACTACTTCCTGCCATCCCAGAAGTACCGGTCTGTCCTCCTAGAGACGGGCTAAAACCTATTGCATCATTGTTGATGGCTCCGTCCACCGTCACGTTGTTATACCTAAAATTGGTTCCACCGAAGCTATTATCCCGGCTACCCTGAGGTGTTAGTCTAGTCACATCTGTAATCGAACGATTTGCTGTAGGCATATTCCGTACCTGCTCACTGCTGATATGATTTCCTGTTCCAACCGTCCCAACTCTAGTATCTCTTTTTCGGCCCGTTACAACCACCTCACCTAATGTTTCGGTACGTTGCTCCAAGATAAAATCAACTTGTAAGGCCTCACCCAGGCGTACGAAGATATTTTCCCTGTGATCCGCTTGTAGCCCCACACTGCTTACATCCACTATATATGGTCCACCAATGCGAATATTGTTTAATGTAAAACGTCCATCTTTATCCGTGGACTGTACGTAACGTGTTCCCGTAGGTGTATGTACAACAGTGACTGTTGCTTTCTCAACTCCGTTCCCTCCACTATTTTGCACCTTTCCTGTGATCGCACCTGAGGTTTCCTGCGCTGAGGAAACGAACCCCTGCAAAAGAAATAAAAAGAGGAAAATTAATTTGAGTGTTGACATTACTGTAAAGTTTATCTTGGTTGATCGTCCTATACAGATACTGCCATATTGATATCTATTCATTTCTGTTTTTCCTTAAATCGTGAGATAAAACTTTTTTTATTATTGTGTAATCCGCAAACATTGATCGACAATATGCAGTACCCCATCACCAGTTAATATATCCTGCTTTTGTAACAAGACATCACTGGTGTTGCCTAGACCACGAAGTGTTATACCAATAAATGCTCCCGGAGAATTTGCATTGGGGATCAATCTAATCTGTACGTTATTCCCATCCAGCATCGTTTGTTTAGATACATTTGTGTTACCCGTACTTAAGATATAATCGTACACAAAGCGGCGGTCACGAACGATATGGTAATTGACCACTTGCTTCAATTCAGCTACCCCGATCTTTTCGATTTCTTGTATTGAAGTAAATCCCATTTGTGCCATTGCTGCATTCGTCGGTGCAAAAATGGTATAAGGCCCTTGATTGACTTTTTCCGATAGCACACCAGACCTTTTAATAGCCCTAGCAAATATGCTGATGCTTGCATCCGCATTGATTGCATCCACAATCTTATCATGAACATAAGGCGTCATCACGCGATCAAGTACCTGTATCAATCCATTTGAAGCCGGTAAATTTTGAGTCAAAACACGGGCACCATTTAATGTAAGTACCGTATCAGCACCTTTGACCCAATGTGTGGCATAGACCTTACCTTTACGTGTCTTTAATTCTTGATTAAATAGAAATGGAAGTTTATCCAATTCATATTTTCCGTCCAATATGTGATAATAGGCGATATTGGAAATTATTGCCGCACGCTCAGATAATATTTTGACCACACTAGGATAGCCTGCTTTGGAGAAAGCATCATCCGATGGTGCAAGCAATGTATAAGGTCCCTTTCCTGTCTTCAGCTCCTTATCCATGTTGCTTACACGCAACGCGGCATTAAATGCAGATAGATTAAAATTATCAGCAACAACAAAATTGACGCTGTTATTGTCAAAGCGAACCGCATTATCGTCCTTTTTACAGGCTAGTGCAAAGCTGCCTAGCAGCACAAGTATACAATTCCTGTAATAGCGAAATTTATATTGTCTCATCTTTTTATTTAAGTTTGAATCCCTTCGGGACTAACAAATTATCAAGTACGTGAATAGGTCCATTAAGGGTATTGATATCCGATTCCACAATATTGACTGGTAGCTGTTCGGCATTTTTGATCTTCATTTGTATCTGGTTCGAATTTCGAGAGAAAGCAAATGGCATCTTATAAGCATATTGAACTTGTCCCGAACCGCCGATATTGATATAATAGTCATTTAGCAACACCGGATCTAGATCATTACTATAGAATACGGTATTGTTAGCTCCTGCGAGACCGTAGGCAGGGTCTTTTGTACCAAACAACCGTCCCCAATTGCGATGATAGTTAAACAGGGTATCTGTTGGATATGCTCCTCTAGGTTCAAAATATAAATCATCAAACCTGACATCACCTCTCTTGGCATTGAATGCTAGGATTTCCGCCACACTGTTAAAACCCGCACGTTTAAATGCATCATCCGTAGGTGCAAATAATGTTGTCAAGTTCATATTGGCCATTTCTTCATGACTTGGCTCCATGTCTGCTTCCCAGTCCTTTTTATAGGAATATCTGATATCAGGGTAATAGCTCAAAAATTCTTCTTTTGTCATTCGATAACCCCAAAGTGGCTCAATATCATCTAACATCTTCTCAAAAAAAGCATCATCAGCCAAACGTTGTACTTCAATAAAAAAAGTAAATCTTCCATCGGCAGTTAAAGCTTCCAGTGTTGTCATTGTAGGTTTTTGAACAAATTTCTCCATGAAATAAATACCACCATTTGTTGCTGGCTCATAGCTTAATTTGCCTACAGATTTACCATTGATAAGCAGATTTCCCTCTTTTACTGCCAGATAATGTCTATAATAATATAGGTCATAACGTCGTCCCACAGGTTCCTCGTTATCATAAAATGGAACTCGGTATTTCGAATTTTTTAACATTGAGCGAACCATCAGGCTATATTGACCAAGTTTAGTCTGATCAAACTCCCCCCAAAAGCAGTAAAACTGAATAAAGTCAGTAAGCTCTTCTTTTGTCATTTTTTGAATGGTCTCCGCAGTTATCCCAGCTTGCTTCAGTGCATTATCAGTTGGAACCAAAATGGTAACTTTCGTATGAATGCCCTCAGCTTTAATGAGTGCTAGTATGCTGCTTTTTTGCCATGCTGCTAAAAACACTTTTGCATCACTACGCTTTGCCAACAATTGACTGAGATCCTGTGTTGCCTCATTTTGATAAGGCACCTGTTCTCCGACAAGATCAGGCATAAATTCAGTCTTACTACAAGAGGACATGACAAGTAAACTTGTCGCCCAAATCAGTAAAAGATATCGAGTGACCCGGATTGATTTATTTTTCATTTTCTTCCTTTTTAATAGCCTGATCAGGGCTTACTAGCCCCTTATCTAAATCGTGTACCACACCGTTACTACATAGATAATCCATCTTGGCTCCCACCGAATAAGTTATATCGGCAAGAATAATCGAATTAAACATATCGTTGCTTCTGAGCCTCATATTGTAACTCAATTTCCATGTTGGATAAGCTTCATTCGCAAAATATTCCATGTAATGAACTTTATCTTTTAAGTAGTATTTGTAATAACCGTTCGAATTAATAATGGTGAATACCTGTGAATCCGATATAAAAAAATGTTTATCATACATGATATAGGCACCAAAGAGTACCTCGCCCATATATTGTTCAGGATTAGCTCCCTCCAAAAAACTCGCTGTTACCCCTCGTTTTTCCAAAGCTTCATTTGTTGGCGCAAATACCGTAAATGGACCTTTTTGAGCCAGTTGATCCCACAGGCCAAACTTCTTCAGTCCCGCGACAAACACAGCATATTCCTTCTTATCACTCAGCCATTCCTGAATATTTTTTTCGAACTGTGGCTTCATTAACTTATCGAGCACATGCAAGACACCGTTAGATAAAACCACATCCTTACGGATTGCCTTTGCACCACTGAAAAACAACATGTTGGTCGGTGCAGTTGCTCCTGGTGCGAGCGAGCCTATGGATGCATATAATTCCGATCCTTCACGTGTTGCATACCGAAAATCCACGGAGTTGCTCGGAATATCGCTTAGGTAAAGACGTCGGGGAAGAATATGGTAGCCAATGATCCGCCGCAAACTATCTTTATTCATTTTGTCAAAATCTGTCGGACGAAATACCCCTATTTCATTAAACGCTAGATCATTGGGTACAAGGACAGTAAATGGTCCTTCTCCATTGAGTTCTGCAGTCAATCCTGTCTTTTGGAGCGCAGCATCAAAGAGACGCATTTCATAATTATTATGAATAAAATCCGCTGCTGGCCGTATATTTTCATTCGGGACAGGCATAGTAAGATTATCATGTTTACAACTTTGTAGGATAGAAATAAACAGGCCTACAAAAAAGCAACCTAAGCACTTCATCTGAGACATCTTATATTTTATTTCGCAATTATTTGTTCGATTCATTTCAGCTTATGTTTAATAGATTGGCGGTGCATATTTTCGTTGTATCGTCGTTAAGTATACCCGTCCATTGACAACTTCAATCGTATTGACCGTCGCAAAAGTGTGCGGATTGTCTTTTCCTGAATGCACATTGACCAGCAGGTTTGGAAGCAAGGTTCCATTCTCATTACTTGTTAATCCAACTTTTCCATTTAAAAGACAGTTGAGTACCGCCCAATTGCTTCCTGTATTGCGATCGCTATCGTAAAAAGGATTCGTCACAGGATTCATTCCGGGTGCAAAAAAATCAAATCGCTGCCATATATAAGTTCGGATGCCGTTCGCTTTATTACTTGCCCATAGCGGAAAACTCACATAAGGGCTTACAGCATCCGTGCTTGTATTGAGTTTGACCGTCGTCATAAATTTACCACGATAGCCTTTTACCGTGGCGGCGTAATGGCTCAGCTCTTCCTGGCTTTCATAAAGCGACATAAACACATTCATTTCATCCTTGATACCATGCCTAAAACTTGCTAGTTTGTAATCATCATCTTTTAAATTGACATCAGCCTCCCAAAAGCCTTTGGCACTCATATTATAGAAGTTCACATAAACCAATGAATCGGATAAGGGAAGTTTATAGAAGTTCTCCTGCCGCAATAAAATCCCATGATCTTTTTTGACAAAATCTTTTTGCAAGAGATGCAGTGTGTAGACCTCTTTACTTTGTAAATTAATCACTGTATCTATCAGTATATCATTCGTTAAGCGTTCCTCCAATTCAAAGAATGGAACTGTATTTTTGGGGCGATAAGCAAATACAACACGAACCTCTCCAGATGGAATCTGCGCCCAGCTACTCAGATCAAATCCATTTAAGATCGGGCCAACCAATACATTCTCTTTTCCCGGATATTCCGGATTACTTAAGCTATTACTGTTACCGATATGTGAAGGATAGGGTGGCGCATAAGGATCCCGTTTGTCCAAAAAGTCACCGACAATTTCTGCTCCGGTAAACTTTCCATCAGCTCCGGTCTTCGGATTGATAAGCATACAGAAATAAGGAACCTTGTCATCTTTGCTTCCCATGGTCTGTACATAGTTGATATTATTAAAAACCCGGAGGTAAGCAGGCTCAGCGATCTGTGTATAATCAATTTTGGTACAGGCCGTGAACAGGATGAGAAAAATACCCAACACACTTACACAATGTAGTATTCTTTGTCTTTTCATTATTTATTATGTTTGATAATGATCATTTTAGCTTTCTCTTTAGCGGATGCTCCAGCACCGCTTTTTCCAATTAATGCTATAGTATAAATTCCCGGTTCGTGCGCAGGTAATGCTCTTTTGATTTTTGTATAAAGCGATTTATCTGCGATAAAGTCTGTTGATTTCAGCACATCGATATCTTCAGCCCACACACCGGGTACCACATCGGGCTTAGATCGGTAGGCCATAATCTCGTATGCCTTCATCATCGTATTCATATTCGTGTAAGGCATATTCAGTGAAGGAATACCCGGTTGAAGATTCGCATTCGAACTATTTCCAATAGGCTGCCCATTTGGAAGGGTAAACGTGATGTAGGGGTTCCCGATAGATAGATTTAAGAAACGATTGAAAAAGAAAAATTTAAAAGCGAGTCTGCTATAAGTACCATCATCTTCTGCCGGTAATGGAAGTGTACCACTAAGATCATTGGCAATCAGCAAGAGCTGAGCTTTTCCATTTTGATCAGGATGGAGCCAAACTGTATAGTTTTGGTTGCTCCGTAAATCCTGATTTAAGGAAGCAAGTACATTTCCTGAATTGTCAATTGCCTCAATCGTATACTGCTTTTGGGTAAAAACACCATAAGTGCTCACTTTCCCAAAATCAAGTCCCGATGCAAGTGTTTTTCCATCTATCCTAAATCCGATGGACTGATCTTTGTAGGCATTGACTCCCTGTATCCGAAGATAACTTTGGTTTACTGGTGCTGCGATATCTGTAATAATTTGAAACGAATTTTGATAGACATTCACGGTTTCGTCCAATTCATTGGAGATGTAATTAAATTGCTGTGGAGCAACTACAATCGTATACACTCCACCGGGTTGAAAATTCTGAATTGGTGCGTAGACCAGGTTAGTTGACTTGGCATGGTTTTCAGGAATAGTAGACGTCGGTAAATCAATAAGACCATACTCATGTCGTTCCGTCCCCAATGCTGGAAGTGGTCTCCCATCCTGAAGCAATACCTTAAATTGATAAGTCCCATAAGGTAATTCGATATATTCTGAGGCCTTCTGGGCAACGGATATCGTGTTCGTCTTTGGGCTGACCAAAGCGCCGTCAGCATAAGCCAATGATATCGCTCCAACCAAATTCTCCTGGGGCCCCGTCAATCCGCTGGGGGGATTTTTAATTGCTCCAGCTAGATTTACAATCCTAATCTTGAAATGATCGGGTTTACTTGGGCTAGTAGCAGTCCGCTCTAAGGAGACAACATCAGGTTGACCATTCATAAACATTGTCGGCAGCAAAAAATAGTCTTTGGGCATCTCATAACTATTATTCACATGAACCTTGAGATCATGATTTAAACCAAAACCAGTATAATAACGAGCAGAAAAGCTCAGTTCAGCTTCCTCCTTCTGGTTGAAAAGATCTTGTGGAATGGGCCATATTTTCCCTAAGCGTCCATCTGTTGGGAAATACGATGTACCGGGGTATTTATGATTACCCGGAAGCAACGGATGTAATACCACAAAATTAGTCAGGCTATCACCATTAGCGATCAGCTGATTGTAGTCGAATAAGTTAACAATTCTCGAATTCGAATTCGGTCTATTTTCAGTCACAGGGCGGTTGTCGATGATAACGTCCAACTTTTCTTTTTTACAAGCAACAAAAGAAAACGAACATAAAACTGTTATTCCTAAAAACCACCAGCATCTATTTTTAAAAACATTTAATTTCATCAGATTAAAATAAGTTATAGGTAAAACCGATCATAATTTCCGCACCACGCTTGTAACTTCGGTTGATGTATTCATTTCCGTACCATTTCCCACCTGTTTGTGGATTTGCATAAACTGTTTTTATTGCAGGATTAATGATATTCTTGGCATAACCTTTAAACAAGATTCGTCTATTAAGTTTTTGTGAGAATACAAAATCAAGATAAGGTACAGGTTGTGTATACAGATCCGGTTCCCCGGTCAAGTTGATCTGTACCAGACGTTCTCCGACCATGTTGAAGGTCAAGGTCAAATCTGTTCCCGATTTGTCATTATCATAATTTAGCCAAGCATTGATGGAATAAGGTGCTTGCTCAAATAATGGACTATTTTTAGGCGTGTACCGATCAAGGGAGCGATTCGCTTCATAGCGTTCAGCAGATTTTTTTATCTCACTTTGTGCCAACAAAAGATTAGTACCGAGAAACAGATTTTTCAAAGGATCATATAAAGTTCCCAGATTCTTAACAATTTCGAATTCCAGTCCCCACACTTTACCGATATTACCATCATTTTGGAATTGAATTGTTGGAAATTCAGGATAAGTTGCAGCCAGACCCTCCGTTTTTAAATTAAAGACTTTGACCAATTGATTCTCGATACGTTTTCCAAAAGCAGAAATAGCGATAACCTCTCCCTTTTCGGGAAACCATTCCCAACGAAAATCCGCATTTTGTGTATATTGATTCTTCAGATTAGGATTACCAACGACCAATCCCATTTGAAAGGCATCAAATTCAAAGACATTCGTAATCTCTCTCAACTCAGGTCTTGCCAAAGTTGTATTGAAAGCTCCACGAAAATTCATATTATCGTTAAGCGTATAAGTTGCATTGACTGAATAAAAAGGTTTGTAACCGGTTTTGTATACAGAATTTGGATTGATTGGATCCAAGGGAATGCGTGTTCCATCTGGAGATGTTGCAGTAAGTGCTGGGTCTAAAAATACATTGGCTGTATCTACAGCAGATCCGATATTGGTCATCTCAAACCGCACACCACCCGCCAGACGAAACCGCTCTGCAACTTTAAGATCCAACATACCATAAAGCGCATTGGTTTCGAAATAACCTTTGTAGTTGTTCGGTGATTTTTGACTATTATATAAAAAACCTCCAATTGGCATCATTCCTTCCCCCTGTCCCGGCTTTGGTAGCACAACACCAACGATTTCGTTGCTGACCAAGCGATCCAGATTTCCTTGAACATCATACAATGGAATGGATTTATTGCCCGTAAAATTTGATCCCGGCAGAAACAATTGGTTTTCCATGAATTTGCGGTCCCGGAACAAATAATTGAAGCCCGTCTTTAGCAATTGTTTTTCTCCAAATAACTTAAAAGGAAAATTTAAATCCGCTTTAGCATTAAAATTGTCTTCATTTAAATTTCGCCATCTCCGACCATTAGGTTCAGCCTGAATAATGCCATAATTTCCAAATCCGTTGACATAACCCGATGTAAGCGCATAAAGGTGTTCAGAATAGACATAATCATCAGCTCCTGCTTGTTCCCCAATAATCGGCCGTCTATACCATCCTCCCCCTCTAGGTGCATAATCAACAAGACTCACAAACCTAAAATCTGGATCATTTTGCGTGGATTTTGAAGTTGCCACGTTATAGCTCAATCGTGGAGAGAATTCATCTTTCAAAAATTTATGCTCTCCCTGTAGATTAAAGGTATTCAGATTCCGAAAAGTCTGTTTTAAGGAATGGATTGTACTTTTCACTTCTCCGGGTAATCCGGAATATTCATAACGCCCATTCAAATTGGTGGCTATGGACTCACCGCCCCAGCTACCCAGATATTGCATGCTGATTTCATGCTGTGTACTGAAACGATAAGTAACACCTACAAGTGTACCATAATTGAGCGTTTCCGTTCCCGTATTCTCTTTATAGGTCTGATATTTCCCCATAAACAAACTATTGGGTGTGATATAATTGGGAATATTTCTAAAACTAAATATATCTGGATTGCCTGTCACGACACCTTGGTAGATGCTGTATTGTGTTAACTCGCCTTGATAAGTATCAGAAATCCTTCGGTAATAATTTCCACCGACAACAAGTCCCAATTTGTGTTTACCAAAGACGTCGTAGCTATTTCCAAACGTGGCTGAATATAGCTGATTCATAGGTGCTCTGCGATATCGTGTAGTCATGACCGGATCAAAGCTTTTCATAATACCATTGATGCGGTTTACTTCCTGATAGCCCGACGGACTATAGTTGCTGTTGGCAATCCTGTCCTGAATGGAGCTCAGTCCATTGGGATATTGCTTCGCTAGATCCAGGAAATCAGAAGATAGATCCTTTTTGTTAATTCGAGTGCCCAATATTCCCATTTCACTGTTCCAGAAACTATTGTAATTACCACCTAGACCAATATTAGAATTGAGACCAGTCTGGGCGATAAGTTCGAATGTCATTTTATCCGGTACAGATTTCGTTTTCAGTTCAACAATACCCGAAGCAGCATCCGCCGGCTTATCTGGAGTAACTGTTTTATATACCGTAATATTGTCCAGAAGAGAAGCAGGAACGAGATCCAGCGGGATAGCACTACGATCAGGATCTGAAGATGCCAATCGTACGCCATTTAATTGCCCGATTACTGATCTATCTCCTAATCCCCTTACTGCAATATACTTATCATCTGTTACGGTCACTCCGGTGACACGTTGTAAAGCTTGTGTTGTCGTGATACTTGCTGTACGTTCGATCAATTCGGCAGAAATCGCGTCCTGCACAATAGATGAGCGCTTCCGTTCCTCCAGTACCGCAGTTTCGGTATTAGCCTTGCGCCTTGCCTGAACGGTGACCTCTTCCAAAGCTGTTGCAAGTGGTGCTAAACCGATAACAAGGTTTGCCTGTCCCTCTTTGACTTCCAGCTCTCTTGTTTGATAACCTAAATAGGAAACAACCAATGTTGCGGGACTTTTAGAAACCGTCAAAGAGAAGTTACCATTGGCATCAGAATTTGTTCCGCCCGATGTTCCCTTAACCCGGATGGAAACACTTGCCAAAGCTCGCTTGGTCTCCTGGTCTATTACCCGTCCGGAAAGCAGTTGCTGTTGTGATACATAAGCTGGTCTTTCCTGACCTAAAGACGATGCTGTCACGACAACCAATTTATTTTTCACGACATAACCAAATGGTTGCCCTGCAAAACAGATATCTAACGCATCCTCAATAGTTGCATTTTTGAGATTGATGTTAACGGGTTTTGCACGATTAAATAAGCCGTTATCATAAAAAAAATCATAGCCACTCTGCTGCCTTATTTCTTTTAAAATAGTTGGGATATTGCTATTTTGCCTGTTGAGTGTAATCCGTTGACCATAAGTAAACGCACTGACTTTCACCAACAAACAAGTTAAAAATACCATGGTGATTTTCATAACACGCATGCATTGATAAAAACTCATATATTTGTTGTAGTTAATATTATTTGATGATTATTGAATCGCAACGTTATCGATAAGCTTAACACATTGACCAAGGGTGTTACCAGCACCTTTGGTTGTTTTTATTGAGCTCATCGCATGATTAGATAGGTCAATCTATCACAATAAGCCTCCTTCCATTTAGTGTTAATTTTACCTTCCCTGTTGTCTGTAACATGTCCATGATGGTGGAGAGTGGTTGGGAACGTGATACCATACCATCAAATTTGAGTTTATTGAGCCGCTGTGGACACTCCACATCCACATTGTACCACCTTGAAATCTTACGTAGTAAACTACCCAATTCTTCACCCTTGAATACAAAGTCGCCCGCTATCCATGCTACGTCCTGAGAAATATCCGTATTATCGATACGCAACCGCTCGCTTAATAATGCCCTTTGCCCCGGTTTCAGTAGGACAGATTCATTCATTTTTAAAGAAGTCACCCGTACGCTTCCCTCCAGCAGTGTTGTCGTGGTATAGGGTTCATCCTGATAGGCATTGACATTAAAATGTGTCCCGAGTACTTCGATTTTTTGTTCTGCTGTTTCCACATAGAAAGGGACTCGTTTCCCATCCGTTCCCCTATCCATCTTTGCGACTTCAAAATAAATTTCGCCCGTCATACGCACACTTCGCGCATCATTTGCAAACTTCAATGGATAAGTCAACGTGGAATTTGCATTCAGAAAAGCCTTGGATCCGTCTGGCAAAATCACTTGATATTGATTGCCCCGATTGGTAGTTATTTTATTGACCGCTGCTGTTGCAGCAGCATCCTGTTCTACAGCTTTATAAACCAGCTCACCGTTTTTGCTCTTCTGAATCTCTACTCCCCCTTGAAGCGCAACGACACTCCCATTGCGAATGTCAGTTAAGGAAATTACCGAACCATCTTTTAAGGTCAACATTGCGGCATCTTCTCCTGGAGAACCAATATGTTGGACAATCTCTGTTGTTTCTTTAGGGGCTTGTTGTCGAAATAAAAACAGTGAAATAGCACCTACGGCAAGTACTGCGGCAGCAATTTTAAACCAGAAGGTTTTACCAATTTCTTTAAAACGGTTCTGGTTAGAATGCTTTTTTATCTGCTGTTGTAAACGGAAGTAATTTGCGTGAACGGATACCTCTCCGGCATAATATCCCATCGCCAAAATAGTCTCCTTTAGCTCCGCAATAGATTGTTGATGTTCTGGATATTTTTGCAGCCATTTTTCCCATTTCTCGATATCCTCTTTCTCTGTTCTCCTGCAATAGTTGACAAAAGATTCATCTTGTAATAAAGCCTGTAAATTAAGTTCGTCCATTCCGCTCTGATTGTAATTTATCCAATAGAGCGAGGGACATCATTTTTTCACTACTTATTTTTAAGAAAAAATCAATAAAAATGAAGAAAGTAGTCCCACGGCTACTTTAAGGAAGATTTCTTGTTCACTAGACAGATTATTTTTGATCTTTTCCAGGGATTTATAGATCGTATTATAAATGGTATGAATAGAAACTTGATTGGCGTCCGCAATTTCCTGATAGGAGAGGTCAAGAAAAAAACGTTGATAAATTACCAAACGCTGCTTCGTCCCCAATTGTTCAAGATGTTCCTGAACCAATTGTGCGACAGTATTTGTCGTCGCTTTGCGAATATACTGTTCTTCGACAGATTGATGGATAGCTGGATCGTGTGCTTCTTCCAAAAAATCCAAATCCGTCAATTGAAGTGTTTCTTTACGAAAGAGCTTTCGGAAAAATACTGTAATAATATAATTATGATGATTGCTTATTTGTCGATTGCCGTTCTTTTTCTCCCAAAGATGTAAAAACACATCATTGACACTATCCTGAATACGTTGCATGGACATTTTCTTTTTAAGTCCCAAGTAGGAAAGATAATGGTAATAATGTTTGTATAAAGTATAAAAGGATTCCTCACATTCATCTTCTACAAATTGATCCCAAACATTTCTTAAATCTTTTCCGGTTAGTGCAAACATGATATATTGGTAACAATGACTTTGCACAAAAAAACAAAAGTCTTATTAACAAGAGATTAACCCAAGATGAAGAATACGAAAATTGTATGTAAATTAGAATTATAAAAATGCTATAAACCTTACGATACTAACATTCCTTAAAAAATCTAATTTTTTATCAAAAACAAGGGAATACTGATCAATAGAAAATTTTAACAGGAAATGGAAAAGCAGCTATTTATTGCAAACAGACTTAGAGAAGTTTTATTAAATGGTCATTGGATTGCAAATACCAACTACCAGGAGCAACTAGCAGATATCAGTTGGGAACAGGCTATTCTGAAGATCAACAATTTAAATACCATTGCTGCACTCACCTATCACATCAATTATTACTTAAAGGGCTTGCTTACCGCATTTGAAACTGGGAAGCTGGAAATTAATGATAAATACAGTTTTGATTTACCTGAAATAACCAACAAAGCCGATTGGGAAAAACTCAGGCTTGATTTAATCAGCAATGCAGAGCACTTTGCAGATAAAATCGAGCAATTTGATACAGAAATTTTTAGCCAGCCTTTTTTTGATGAGCAATATGGTTCCTATCTACGAAACATTGAAGGGGTAGTTGAACATAGTTACTATCATTTGGGACAAATCGTATTGATCAAGAAAATAATCAGCCAATGAAAAGGAAAAATAGCCTTTCAGTAACCTGATCTGTGTATAGATCTTACTGAATCAGGGCGTATCCCATAATATGTATTCTAGCAGATTTATTTTGTATTACTAAAGCAATTTATCTAAGTTTGATCCCTATGCTAGCAGCTCACTTTCAGTCTTTAGGTCTCTTCAATTCGGAAGAAATTACCGAGATTGTTCAGCTTTTTGAATATAGGAAGCTAAACAAGAATGATTTTTTTGTTAAAGAAAATCAGCCCTGTAACGAGGTCGCCTTCATCGGATCCGGAATCTTTCGTTCGTATTATACAACTTCAAATGCGGAAGATATCACCTATTGTTTCAGGTTTCCAAATAGCTTAATGGCAGCCTACTCATCTTTTATCACAGGCGGACCAAGTGTGGAGACTATGCAGGCCATCTCTCCTGCTGAACTTTGGGTCATCAAAAAAAGTGCTATTGACAAACTTGCTACCGAGAGCCTAGTATGGACAAAATATCTAAAAATGATTGCTGAGCAGCAATACCTGGAACTCGAAAAACGTATCTTTCAATTGCAGAAAGAAACTGCTTTGCAACGCTATACAGTCTTGCTGCGGGATAAGCCCGAATTTATACAACAAATACCATTACAGTATTTAGCGTCGTATCTGGGCATCACACAACGGCATTTAAGCCGGATCCGTGGCGAAATTACTTTTTAGACATTTGTCCTATAATTCAAGGACCAGCACCTCTACTTTTGTGTTATCAGAAGAATAACATGAAGAAGAAAATACTTATCATCAACGGTCACCCCAATAGAGAATCTTTCAATTTTGGTATTGCTGCAACATATCAAGATGGTGCCGAAGAATCTGGAGCGGAAGTTCGATCGATTAATATTGCAGATTTGAATTTTAATCCCAATCTCCAATTCGGATACCAGAAGCGAACGGAACTCGAACCAGATCTCCTGCAAGCCTGGGAAGATATCCAATGGGCCGAACATTTAGTTTGGGTACATCCAGTTTGGTGGGGCGGCCTCCCTGCTATGATGAAAGGTTTTATTGATAGGCTCTTTCTACCCGGTTTTGCTTTCCAGTACCGTGAAAATTCTCTTTTTTGGGACAAATTACTTAAAGGGAAATCAGCCAGGATTATAACGACCCTGGACCAGCCCGGTTGGTATTATGCCCTGGTCTATGGTAAACCGAGTGTAAATCAACTCAAAAGATCTACCTTACTATTTTGTGGTATTTCACCTGTAAAAGTCACTTATATTGGAATTATAAAGACTTCGGATACAACAAAGCGGACCAAATGGTTATATAAAATCAAACAACTCGGACGAAAACAAGGTTAAAAACGAATCTGGCTTCTCTTCGATCAATTTTTCAGGGAATAAACATCCTTACTTGTTTTTTTGTCAAATGGCAATTGTACCCTCCTTGTTATCCCCTAGCTTTGATCCATAAATTCAAAACAACAGCAAATGGATATTTTAGTTGGACTCCAGTGGGGAGATGAAGGAAAAGGAAAAATCATTGATCTGATCGGTCGTGATTATGACATTATTGCCCGGTTCAATGGCGGGGCAAATGCCGGGCATAGCATTTATCATAATGGCAAACGGATTACCCTCAAATTACTGCCCTCAGGAATCTTCTATCCTCATATCAAAAATATTATCGGTACCCCCGTGGTGATAGACCCACTGGCACTCCAAACGGAGGTGGAACAGCTTCAAACCATTATTTCTGACACAGAAATAATCAATCGAATCCTAATTTCAGAGAAAGCCCATCTTGTATTGCCCACTTACAAGTACTGGGATATGTACCTCGAAGAATCACCGCAATATCGCACTATCGGAACGACTAAAAATGGTATTGCCCCCACCTATTCCAATAAAATACTTCGGCAGAATGTGCGCGTGGGGGATATCTTTTCCAAAGATTTCGAGACCTATGTTTTCCAAATTTTAAATAAACAGTATACCGAATTAAAGGCTTTAGGGCAGGATATGCCGGCAGTAAAAGAATTATATGATAATTTTCTGGAGGCATGCAATTTTTTAAAAAAGCTACAAATTACGGATACAGAAATAATCATCAATGAAGCTATTAAAAACAATAAAAAAGTACTGGCAGAAGGTGCTCAGGCGACATTATTGGACATCGATCACGGCACCTACCCCTATGTAACCTCTTCGAATACCATTGCCTCAGCGGCATGTGTGGGTTTGGGCGTATCACCCAAACTTGTTGACAAGATTTATGGTGTTACCAAAGCCTATTGTACACGCGTTGGAAACGGCATATTTCCAACGGAAATCACGGGCACCCTTGCTGATGAGCTGCGTGAAAAAGGTGGCGAATTCGGATCCAATACCAAACGACCGCGAAGAGTGGGTTGGCTTGACCTACCTGCATTAAAATATGCTGTCATGTTAAACGGTGTGACCGATCTGGTACTGACAAAAGCAGATATTCTGAATGGAATGTCCGAGGTACCAATTTGTACAGCCTATCAGACAGACCATGAAACAAGAACCTTAGCTGCTCCGACATGCGTAGGCAATACCCCAAAACCAGTATGGAAATTTTTAGACGGATGGAATAGCCCTTTACATAAAATCGATCAGCAGGCACAAATCCCGAAAGAACTGAAGCTATTTATCTCCTTTTTGGAAGAAGAGTTAAATATACCCATCAAATACCTGTCTACAGGACCGCAACGGGAAGAATTGATTATCTTAGGTACTTAATATAAGTAATATGGAACAGCTTTTAGCGTTTATCCGAAAATTTGGCCAGCTTGATCAGCGGGAGGAAGGTCTAATCAGGCAGGCATTCGAAAAGAAGAGCATTCCAAAAGCCAGCTATTTTGTCACCTGTGGAAAGGTTAACAACAGTATTGCCTTCGTAGAAAGTGGTGTATTTCGTTCTCTTTATTATAATCATAAAGGTGATGATTTTACACGGTACTTTATTTACGAAGGCCGCTTTATCGGAGATTTCCAAAGTTTTCTGGATCGTACCCCTTCCAATGACTATATCGAATCCGTAACAGATGCCCAGCTATGGAGTCTTGATATCCATAATTTCCTGTTGTTGGAAAAAGAAATCAAAATCTGGCCCTTATTGATGGCCAAGCTTTACGGGTTTGTCATTGAAAGCAAACTAAAAACAGCGAATACCATGATGAATCTTGATGCCAGGGAACGTTATCTGCTATTTCTAAAACTCTATCCCGGACTGGCAAACCGTGTTCCCTTAACGATGCTGGCCTCCTATCTGGGGATTACAGCTTCTTCATTAAGCCGTATCCGGAAAAATATCACGCAGGGATACTAATCATATCGGGTCATCGTTCCGCGCGAACTTGGTGAGTTGTCACGGAACCACTCATCAAACTGAGGTTTGGCGATAAAAAATGTAATTTTGTTTTTTGCTGAATCTTTTAATTTATCTTTAAACAAAGTAACAATCTGTTCTTTACTAAAAGTCTCTTTCGGTTCGATAGGATTTCCATTGTCGTCATAGGAAGGGCTATACTCCTCATTACTCCGGTCAAATCGCAGGGGTTCTATCTCAGGGATTACAAGTTGAAATACTTTATCCTTGGTATGCCAGATCAAGCGCAATCCAGAGGAAATACCCTCCAATTCCCTCGAATTCATTGTTGCATCGGGATTATCCGATGCAATCTGGTCCACTAGTTTATTTACATCGTCTGCGGATACATCCTCCTGCTCGGCCATCCATGCAAAAACTTCTTTTTCCGCCAGATCTGTTAGAAGTTCAAGTGTTTTAAATTTAAAACCACCATAATCCGCCAGATTGATGTCATCCTTATTCGAGTTGACATTGTATTGTACATAATAGACTGTGCTATCAGGAAGATCTTTTCGCTCGAGTACGATTTCATTTTCTTCTACATCAAGGTTCACCATATCGACTTTACCCCGAAAAAGATCCTCATTACCTAGAAATTTTGCGAGATCCACATTCATATCAACCCCTTTCAACTGCAGTGGGGCTTCTGCGTATGGTTTGACAGACTGTTTACAGGCAAATATGCTAAGCGATAAGATTGCAATGCCTATAGCCCCTATCTTAGTATTTTTCATTCGTTTTGATTTTTTAAGTTTCTACCCGTCTCGTTAGTAGAGGTCATCAATAGAAACATTAACAACATTTCCATCCTTGTCAAGGACAATCTCCCCCATAGTGAAATATCCCGTACCATCCTTTGAAAAGGCAACATCCAAGCGTTGGGAACCATCTGGAGAAGGAGGCAATACAATTTTTTTGAAGATACTGTTGTTTTTATCTATCATAAACAACTCCTCCTTTGCAGTGCGAACCAATGCATGCCCTCTGTAGAATTCGGTAATATTACTATATTGGGGCTGAATAACAATCTTTCCGTTCAGATCAATAAAACCATAGCCATCATAGTCAGAGAAAGGAATCATCCCTTCGGCACTCCGGCTGATATCTACATATTTAAGGTTTGCAGGAATATCAACCCGTTTATTCATGTAATCTAGCAAAAAAGTCTCCCGACCTTTAGTGGCAGATACCCAATTCGCTGTTTTTAATCCCTCGATTTTATCATATTCCATCGGAATAACCAATTTTCCGTTGGTATCTAAAATTCCGAATTTATGCAATTTGCTACGCACCATAAAGCTACTATCAGCGAGCATTTCAACGGCACTTAATAACGGGCTCTCAATAAGATCTCCTTTTAATGTATAGAGATCAAAAGTCTCGCGTCCCCTTAGTGTATATTTCGCTACGAATAGCTTGCCCTGTCTTTCTATAGAGGTATACTTAAAAGGCACTATTTCCTCTTGTCCATTGCGAAGGACGCCCAAATCTTCCTTTTTGTTTTTAAATACGGATAAGTTCGCCTCAAGTTTCCGTTCGAATCGGTAACCAGTTTTGACGGGCTCCAGCTTTTTATCTTTCACATTTAGGAAATAATCAATACTATCACTTGAGTCAAAGAAATAATCGTGACTACTACGCGTCAATTCTTTAAAACGAGGTTCAATAATGACATTACCTATGGAATCCACAATACCATATTTCTTTGCATCTTGATCCAGATAGGTCATATAACCATAAGCAGCGCTACGTGAGACGGGAATCCGGCGTTCCGCTTTAATGGTTTCATTCGATTTACCAAAATACAATACGAACTGTTTTACAGGATAAGGGAATGCGATGGAAAGTCGTTGTTCAACAGGTCCTAAGTATTCTCCGTTAGATTCAATATATTCTCTAAGCTTTTTGATAACGTCAAATACATCTGCATTTTTGTTATTTCCCAGCAGTACTTTAAGTTCCTTTTCTATGTTTGATTGATAATAACCCAATTTTTTCAAGCCCTGAAACATTCCCTCAGTAAACTGAGGCTCAAAGCGGTCAAGCATGGCATCCTCTACCGCTGCGGTCTGGAATTTTTGAAACAACTGTCCAGCTGACTTCGCCTGTTTCTGAATTTCTGGATGCAGCCCATAAAGAGGCATCGCTGAATAAGAGTTCGATTCCACCAGTTTATCATTTGGGGTTTTTCCCCGATTACCAAGATAATTGGAATATAAATCCAGCGGTAGATCGAGTTCTATTCCCTGTGGGCTAATGGTATCGATCGTTAAATCGTAGCCCATATATTTCAGCGTTTTGGCATTTGGAGCGATTACCAAAGAGTCCAATTCATGTGGAAGTTGATATTTTATTTCCACGAGCGCCTGACTAACCGGCAAAAGGCCAACTTTAGATGAATCAAGGGATTTATTCCCTTGGAACAGTTGTTTAAATGAGGTTGAGAGCTGTCCTGTTTCCGATATATTATCATCAGTAGCATCTAGCTCAAACGACGAATGTGGCACCCCAAAACTTTGTACCGCTTTGAGCGTGTTGGCATAGCTTTCAAATGCAGTTTTCAGTGTATCGGGATTAGGAATAACAAAAGCCTTATTTTGGATATCCATCCGATTCCAGTCCACCGTATCCCAATTCACGTCCTTGGTATTGCCCGAGGATAGCCCCATGGAAAAGCTAAAATAGATGGTTTGCTCTTTGACCTTCGCTAGGGCGGTATCAATCAATTGTCCCTGCTGTTTAAAAAAGTTCGCCCGATCCTGCGGGGAAAGCTTACGGATATGGGCCAGCATTTCGGTCCGGCTATTGTATTGTCCGATGTCTTTTTTTTGCGTGCAGGAAACAAAAACCAAACACAGTAAAAATAGGAATATTATTCTCATGCAATTTCTCTTTTCAAAACCTAAGTCATTTATTTAACCACAAGATCAAATATCCTGCCTAAGTTTGTGAGATTGCATTAATTTTTAGAATGCCACGAAATTAAGGGTTAGATTCTACCATCGGTAGAGCAATCGTGTTGTAAAAACATTGTCTTTCAGATCATCAGAAAAATTCTTCAAACTCGTTTTTTCATTCGTCACATGCTCATTATATACCGTAAGTTTTAATCTATTACTGATCTGATAAGCGACGCCATAGCCCAATGTACTAAATTTAACATCACCGTCCGCCGTAAAATTATCAGGCATTCCTATGGTCATGCCACTTGCCTTAGTATTGGGATCATACACATCGTAAGCCAATAAAGCTGTAACACCCGTTTTTGCGATTTCTTGGGTAAGCCAAAGATAATAACCATTAAATTTCCGTTGGTATAAATCTGTGGCAGGCTGTGTCGTAAAACTTCTGCTCGCATATGGGCCTTTGATATCCGCACCTCCAGCGACACCGGGCTGATCACCAGCTACATATTCCGTCTTGAAGCTGGATTTCCCAAAGCTATTGTCCAGTTCAATTTGTAAGTTTGCGCCGTAGTAGTTACGACCAATGGCTTTTCCTTCATTGTCATCACTGGTATGCGCAGTATAACCATTAGCGATCGCTGTGTAGTATGTTTTGGTGTCGTTGCGGACAGAACCTTTATAGAAGGAGCCACCAAATCCAAGGTGTAATCTTTTATCTGCAAGGCTATCGAATTTAAATCCTAAGTTACCGATCAGATCTTTTTTGGAATCGTAGTCTTTGGCAGAGTGGCCACTTCCGTTTACAAGGGCTAAATCCAAGTTCAGAAATTTCACTTTGCCACCAGGATGATAACTTACCATCCCCCCAAGGTCACGTTCACGGGGCATTAGCGTCTGGAAAACACGTGCTCGTTCGGGAAAATCACGGTAGCCAGAAGAATATACAATAGAGTATCCAAATGGTCTGTTGAAGAGACCGGCCGTCAGGCTCAGGCCTTTCTGACTGGGGTGGCGCAATTGGATAAAAGCATCCATTAACTGTACGCCATCCTGAGTCGCATCGATCTGGAATACAATACTTGAGTAAGTATCCACACGGTCAATCTTGAGGCGACCGCGTCGGATCATAAACCGATTGTCTGAATTCTTCGAAAAATCACCTCCTGAGAACGAAGTTATTCCCGGCGATTGAGCCTTTTGAAACTGCGTCTGAAGGTATCCTGTGATTTTAATATCATGTGGATCATAACTTGAAGGTGCATTATTATTTTGCGCCATGGCTACCGCTGGACCAATCAGAGTTGCGAGTAAAAGTGCTTTTTTCATCTATTTAATTTATTTACAGGTGACTAGTCTCATCGATATACATGAGCTTGTTTCACTCGGTTTGTTTTCAGCTGTGATGAAGCTATCAAATCTATTCAATTCCTTATACGGTTTGAATACATCTTGATGGTTTCATTGAAATAAGATAATCTCTAATATAATGAATGAATTTTAAGCGCATTATAGGTTTTCATTAAATCGTATAAGCGCCCTTCTTTCAACGCCGTAAAAATAGATTCTCAATATTAAGTTAATGTTAATAAATTGTTAGTCTATTAATTTATATATATAAAATTAATGATTTGGTAATATAAAAAAAGGCTATCTATTTGATAGCCTTTTTTTATATAAAATTTTAGATATTAATTATAGCCTGGATTGTTTGGTAACAATTTCGGATTTGTATTAATCGCAGATTGGGGGATTGGATAAAGTTCATCATTCACAGTTCGTTTTTTCGCTTCAAGGAAAACAGCTGCCATAGATTTCGATGGATTAGATGGAGAAGGTGTCCGTTTCATATCCATCCATCTAAGATTTTCAAAAGCAAATTCAACACGACGCTCCTTAATGATATCATTTAAGGTTACAGAGGTTAAATTGCCTAATCCCCTATTTTTCCGAACAATATTGATATTTGCAATTGCATTTGAAGGTAAAGTTGTCACATCAGATTCAGCTACAATTAAATACATCTCCGATAATCTAAGAATATAATATGGGTGAGCACCATTTCCCGAAGGATCTTGATATTTTTTTGAATACCATCCTGGGTTTGCTAAAGGAGCCTTTATTTCTTGGACAGAGGCCGCTTTACGTTGATCTCCATCTTCATAGGATGATATTAAACTCTCATCCGCAGGCAATTCTGCACGCCCACCACCTGGCATAGATGGGTGCTGTAAGAAAAAGTCTAAAGAATTATCACCCTCAGTAGAAGTATTGGCTATCTTAAATATATGTTCACGAGACTCATATGGCGTTGTAAACATATTTGCATAATTGCTTTCAATTGCAAATTTCCCTGAATTTATCACTTCCATTGCATATTGCTTTGCAAGTGCTTTTTCTCCTTTTATTAAATATACCCTTGCTAATAATGCCTTTGCCGCCTCTATTGACACTTTATTACTATTGTCAAATGGTGCTGGGTTTTCGATACTTAATTTAAGATCGCTAATAATTTGTGCATAAACTTCATCTACAGAATTTCGAGGCAATTCGACAATATCCCTGTTAGATACAATCGGAACTGCACCAAAAATTGTCACCAATCGATAATATCCATATGCTCTAAAAAAATAGGCACTCCCTAGTAATCTTTTCTTTGTAGCCTCGTCAATTGTACTAGAATTATTGACAATTGAAATTAAATCATTAGCTCTTTGAATAGCAACATAAGGAAAATTAAAATATCTTGATACTAAAACGTTATCAACTAATATGGCATTGTTATCAACTTCACCATGTTGAAAAAAAGTAGCTCTATACTTTAAATTGTCCGCAGATAAGTCTTCAGTAACATAACTTAAATAGGCATAATTAGATCCTACATTGCCAATTTGAAACGCATCGTATATTCCATTTAAAAGTTTATCACCTTCTGCTCCACCGACCAATTCCGGTGCTACCGAATCACGTGGCAATAACTCTAATTTACTATCACATGAAGCAACAAGCCCAGTAATAAGCAATAATCCTAGTGATTTTAATATATTATTTTTCATCGTATAATTCTCTTTTTATAGTCCCAAATTTACTCCCAACATAAAAGTCTTAAATTGAGGAATAGCACCTTGATCTACCCCTAAATTCGAAACAGTCAACTCTGAACTTACCTCTGGATCGAATCCGGTATACTTAGTAAAAGTTAGCAGATTGTATGCTGTAGCATAAATCCGTACATTACTAAATTTCGCTTTTTGGGCTATTGATTTAGGAAGATTATATCCTAAAGTAATAGTTTTCAAACGCAGATATGATCCATCTTCTAAATATCTTGAAGAACGTTGTGTATTATAAGTCCCTCTTGTTCCCCCCACAGCACGAGGATATTTTGCGTTTTTATTTTCAGGAGTCCAGCGTTCGTCATAGTATTCCTTAAACATATTAGTTGCTGGAGCTGTCCCAGTTACTACGCCTCCCATACTTCCATATCCTCCGGTCCCCTCAGCACCTAAGTTGTAAAGATCATTTCCATAGCTGTATTGAAAGAATACATTTAAATCAAAACTTTTATAAGAAAGGTTATTGGTTATACCACCATAGAATTTTGGTAAAGGATTGCCTAAAAATTGTCTGTCTGCCGAAGTAACCGTTCCAGAACCATCAATATCCTCATATTTCATATCTCCTGTTTCGGGATCTACTCCTAAAGATTTGATTAGGAAGAAAGATCCTAATGGTTGACCAACAGCATGTCGAACGACAAATCCTTGATCGATTGGTTGATCATTATACAACTTTGTAACCTCATTTTTGTAGGTGGATAGATTTAATGATGTAGACCAGTTAAAGTCACTTCCAGTAAAGTTTCTTGAAGTAATCTGGAAATCAAAACCTGATCCTTTAATATTTCCAATATTTTCTAAGATAGTTGTAAATCCTGTCGTATTAGGGATTGGTCTATTTAACAACAAATCTTTTGTCTTTTTATTATAATAATCTGCTGAGATCTCTAATCTATTATTAAATAAGCCTAAATCGATACCAATATCAATCTGATCGGTAGACTCCCATTTCAAATTAGGGCTACCAATAGCAGATAAGGCAAAACCTGGAGTATCAAAATAATTAAAACCTCCACCAATGGTTCTACGATATGCGAAATTCCCTATACCTTCTTGATTACCTGTTGAACCGTAAGAAGCTCTAACTTTCAATAAGCTTATTGCTTCTACGCCTTTCAAGAAATTCTCTTGAGAAACGACCCATCCAGCTGACACTGATGGGAAGTAACCAAACCTTCCTGATTTCGGAAATTTAGAGGAGCCATCTCTTCTTATTGATGCGGAGAATAAATACTTCCCTTCCCAACCAAGATTCACACGACCTAAAGCCGAAGCCATCGCGTATTCGGTAAAATTAGCAGTTCCACCTGTAATTGACGCTGCTGAAGTAATATAGGGTGTTAAATCAGAGGGGAAATTAGACCCGTCGACTCTATTATTTTCCCGTTGATTTTTTTGGTACTCGTAAACAGCGATTGCGTTTAAATCTAAACGATCATTATAGAATGATTTATCATAGGACAATGTCTGTGTAGCTAAAATATTTCGTGTTTGCACATACCCAGAAGCAGCAGAGCCACTACTACCTGCTCCTGATAAGGAGGAAATAGGATTATATAATCTTTGATCCAAATAAGAAAGATCAATTCCTAAAGCAGTTTTAAATTTTAAGCCAGATACAATATCAAACTCTAAATAAGACGAATTAAATACATTCGACAAATTCACCAAGTTTTGAGACTGAAACATGTGTACTGGATTGTTGTAACTGTTTGTCGCAAACGTTCCATCTGGATTATAAATTGGTTGGTCAGGTCTAGCCACCAATGCCCGAGGAAATGGCGAGAAGATACTATTATCTATAGGTGTTTCATCTCTTTCTGTACGTGAAAGCGCTGTATTAGAACCGAATCTTATAAAATCATTTATATGATGTGTAAGATTTGCTCTAAGCGCATATCGCTTGAAGCCTCCACGGAGTAGAGCTCCATCTTGGTCCAAGTAGTTAAATGATGTATAAAATTGTGTTTTTTCGTTGCCACCAGAAGTAAGTGAAACTTGTGCAGAATTTATCCTAGAGTTATCTGCTAGAATTTCATCCAACCAATTTACATTGTTTTCCGGTTTCGCAACTTGATCATTTGTAAAAACAGGGGCAAGACCAGCGTTTACGGCTGCCTCGTTATATAGTGAACGGTATTCTGTTGCATTAAGCAATTCCTTTTTCTTCGTCAAAGATTGCCAACCGGTATAAGCTGAAGCAGCAATTATAGATTTACCAGCCTTGCTTCCACTTTTTGTGGTGATGATAACAACACCATTCGACCCTCTAGATCCATAAATCGAAGCTGCTGCCGCATCTTTTAAAACTTCTACTGAAGTGATGTCTTCGGGATTTAAATTAGCCAGCGGAGAAATTCCTGCCCCCACTTCATTCGGAGTAAATGAATTGTTCGATGGAAGAATCACACCATCCACTACATACAATGGATTATTACCTGCATTGATAGAAGATCTACCGCGTATCTGTACGGCCAATGGAGCTCCGGGACGGCCACCACCAGAAGTAATTTGAACCCCAGCGGCTTTTCCCTGTAAAGCTTGCTGGATATTAGCTACAGGCATTTCCTTTAGATCATTTGCTCCCACTGTTGAGATGGAAGTTGTCAAATTTTTCCTAAGTTGTGTTCCGTAGCCCACAACTACCACTTCTTCCAATGTTTTGTCTAAATTATCTAGAGTAACATTAAAAGAAGACTGTCCCTCTCTAACAATGAGTGTTGCGTCAGTATACCCTACTGAGCGAAATACAATAACCTTTCCTGTAGGCACAGATAATGAATAATTACCATTCGCATCTGTTTGAGTAGCTATGTTCGATCCTTGAACTATGATCGTCGCACCAGCCAATGGTTTGCCATCAGCACCAGTTACACGACCACTTACTTTCTTCTCTTGCGCAAACGCGACCGAAGTCAGAATCATACTACCCACGAAAAAACTGAGTAATTTTTGTTTCATATGTTTATGTTTGTTTAATTAGTATGTTTATTTCATCGTAAATTATTA
>NZ_JBWKUH010000036.1:0-46421 GCF_059420745.1 Sphingobacterium sp. GW821-FHT03E03 | reverse complement strand
CCAAAATATAAAATAGTCATTAAAATAACTGTCAAAAATCGTTAAAGAACAGCCACAACGAAAATCCACTTCAGCAAATATACTCTACTAGTCTCCTTTTATTAAGAGCTTTTTTGCCCTGTATCGTCGTTCTCTATAAACTTCTTTTTATATTTAGCCATTAATCTAATGGTATAATATGGATAAACGCATTTCAATAAAGGAGCTTGAGAGAAACGTAATCTTTTGGTATTATTATTTATGCTGGTTCCGTGGTTATGATACTGAAAACGAATTAAATATTGATGAAGCACTGGATGTTCTAAAAATTGATGCGGAGGATTTAGCCAATTGGGAACAACTTTTCTTCCCTCCTAATACAGATGATGAAGTACTTCGATATATCGCTGAAGACCTGACAGAGGAATTGTCCATTTATATCCAATTCCGTTCAAATGCAATCGTTTTCTTTCTCAATGATAACTATATCGGTAATCTAGGCGGCCATTTTGAAGCCTGGTTTCTGACCTTAGAAGAATTGAAATCTTTTGTGAAGTATCCGTTTGTATTTTTGTTACTTCTACCGATGCTCGGCATTCCGGCAGCACAGGCACAAGAAACCAGATCATTGATAGCAAAACACTTGAAAATTATTCCAATTCTTGCAGATCATGCTTCATATATCGCAAGCTGTATCACAAACGGGTTAGTTATGACAAACGGTTTTGTACAGCAAAATGCACTAGGCCTAACCAATGATCAAAATCACAGTGTCAGAAATATAAATCAATATCCGAGCGATAAAGATGACATCATCGAACTGAATAAAATATTGGAACAGTTTGTCCACAAAGACTAACCTCTACCAACTTTATTTGATAAGCATAATCACGATGATAACATTAAAGAGAGTCTACTACCTGGTTTTAATGTGCGCAACAATAGTCTTCGGATTATTATCGCGGAAAATTACAGGAATCCCTTTATCTGTGGGCGATGGTTTATATGCTGTGATGATCTACTGGTTATGTAGGTTTATTTTTTTTCAGCGATCCCTCAACTTTTGCTTTGTAAGTTCACTGGTATTTTGCTTTGCAATTGAGTTTTTACAGTTGGTACAACATCCACTATTAATCAGCCTCAGAAGCCATCCGCTATTACGACTGCTATTTGGCCAAGGCTTTCTCTGGTCTGACCTAATAGCCTACATCGCTGGATCTGCTATCGCTTTTCTCTTAGATCGATCTTTTCACCGATCCAAGACAAGATAGAAAAGATTCCAATCGCTTATTAGGGAGTATTTTTTACTTTGTCGTTTTCGCTCCCATACTTTTTCCAAGATTTTCATACACCACATCATTGGGTTGCCATAGTTCGATTTTATTCCCTTCAATATCCATGATATGAACGAATTTTCCATAATCAAATATTTCTATTTCATCCAGTACATTTACTCCTTCTTTTTTCAATTCAGCAACTAAATATTCGAGGTTTTCGACACGATAGTTGATCATGAAATCTTTTTCGGATGGTTGAAAATAGCTGGTTTTCTCGTTAAAAGGGCTCCATTGAGAAAAACCTTTCTTGGTACTGTCCTCTCCCTGGTACCATTCAAATACTGCACCATATTCATTTGTATTCAGCCCGAGATGAGTAGCATACCAAGCCCGCATTTTTTTAGGGTCTTTACACTTAAAAAAGATTCCACCAATCCCTGTCACCCTTTTCATTGGAGGTTCTATCGTATCATTCTTCACTGCGTTAAAAGCATAGCCCATGCAAAACGCCGATAATATACTGACAATAAAAAAGAATCTTTTCATATTTTGATCGTTTGTTGTCCTTAACGAATGTAGTGATTAAGCCTTATATAAGTAAGTTATCGGCGTTTTATTTTACAGGTATAATTTTCTCAAATCGTATTCAGATAATCATTTAATGACAGCTCCGTTTCGACCTGTAATTTTTTTCGTAATCTATAGCGGTGGATTTCAACTCCTCTGACTGTAATATTCTGTAATTGCGCAATTTGTTTGGATGTAAAATGAAGTTTCAAATAAGCACATACTTTAAGATCATTGCGGGATAATCCCGGATGTTTTTCCTTTAACTTATTCAAAAAACCATCGTTAAGCTCATCAAAATGGCTGGCAAATTGATTCCAGTTAGCGCTGTTTTTTTCAATATCTTTTAATAGGTTATTAATGCGCTTTAGATTGGAATCTTCATCGTCACCCGTATCCAGCTTAGCCAATTCATCCCTTACTTTGATCAATGCTCCCGAATTTTCCAGCAGCTGCATACTAGTACTCGCCAATTCTTTTGTTTTGGTGATGACCTCATCTGCCAACTTCTCATTGTTCAGCTTCACAATTTCTTTTTCATTTTTTTCAATTTCCAGCTGATGGATGTAACGCAATTGCTCCAATTGTTTTTCATGTTTTAGCTGCTGTTTGTGCTGTTCAATTTTTCGCAGACGAATCAGACCCAATACACCAAGTGTAGCGAGTAGAAAATAGCCAATTTTTGCCCATAAGGTTTTATACCAAGGTGGCAAAACGACAAAACTGTATTCCGCTACATTGGACTCTTGATTTAGGTTGTTCCGAACCTTAACTAAGAACGTATACTGGCCGTCCTGCAAGTTGGTATACGACTTTTCGGACTGCTGTGTCCAAGAAGACCAATTCTCATCATACCCCGACAATTTATAGCTAAACTCAAGATGTTGATGTATGCCATAACTTGGTGAAGAGAAGCTAAATCGGAAAGAATTGAAAACAGCCGGCAACTGCAAGATACTATCCTTTCCAGACGCTTCTTTTAGTTTTGACATATTTGAAAAAAAACCAGCAAAAATAAGACTATCACCCTTCCCTGTTGCGATGACTTGCGAGAGCATAGCGACCGGTTTAAAGCTTTGTTTCAGGTATTTGTCATAATTGATATGAAGCACTCCTTTTTCTGCGCCTACATAGATATTATTTTTATCGAAACTATAGATATGCTCAAAACCGGAGGTGCTCATCCCTTCTATTTCTGGAAAATTAACCAAATGATAGGTTCCCTTTTTGGCGTCAAACTGTCCAAGGCCAACTGTTTTCTTTGTACAAAACCAGATATTACCATCTTGGTCATCCTTTAGATAGCGGATGGTCAGATCCTTAAAAGCAGCAAACTGTTTGCTTGGCACAAATCGCTTGCTATTATAATCATAATTATAAAGCCCTTTTTCCGTTGCAAATACCACTTGATTTTTTATTCTAAACACATAATTTTGATAATCCGCGGGTAATCCATTCTTTTGTGTATACAGCTCAGCCTGATAAGACTTCTTATCTTTTGAAAGTATTATGCGGTATATTCCTCTGTAAGGATGTGAAGCCCATATTGTTCCATTTTCATCCTGTTCAAGAAAGCGAAAAGAATCAGATGGTCCATTGAGCAGGCCTTTGGATGAGAAAACACCGTTATGAAAATGCAATAGCTCCAAGCCCTGATAGGTACCAACTAAACTCTCTTCAATAGGATATACCATATTTAATGGAAGCAATTTCCATGTCCCTATACCCTGTGTTAGTGGTTTGATGGAATGATCCGTGATCTGAAACAAACCCTTATTGTGCCCCAGTAACACGTGGCCATTGAGTTGTTCTAAGCGCCAGGCTTCTCCAGCATCACTCCCCTGAAGCAGTGAAAACACGGCCGGCGAACGGCTTTGATCTATTAGATCACTTTTTATATTGGCATAATATACTCCATTGGATGAAGAAAGATAAAGTGTATTATCAAAGATAACAGAGGAATATCCGGTAACATCATTGTCCATATTTGGCCTCAGGTAGCGAATAGCGCTTCCATAGCTTATGACCGAAATTACATTATCAGTACCGATCCATATATTCTTTTGCTTATCAACGAAAACGGTGGTGACGTTCTTATTTTGCAAACCTTCCCTGACGCCGATCCGCTGTATTGTATTTCCGGCAATATCACGTATGTGACAACCTTCTTTTGCATTACCCACAACAAATGTTAACTCGTCGATCTGTGCCAAGGATGGGGTATAGCTACCATCGTTATCCTGCTTATTCAATCGCGTCATTTTTCTTCCTTGCAGGGCATAATTTTCATTATTTAAAGTGGATAATAATATACGATCCTTGCCAAAAGGCATTATAGTAGCAATCTTAACATCTTTAAAGGGTAAGTCTGTGATATAAGGAGTCCATTTATTATCGCGGAATTCTAATAAACCATTCTTCCGATCCTGTGCATATAATATTCCCCCCGATTGTCCCATAAAATACCATTCCACAGCAGCAGGGTGCACCTGGATCTTTTGCCCTTTTAACTCAAATATAACATCAGTTCCTCGAAAAAAAACTGATTGTCCTAACCCAACAGTATTCCAGATATCCGCAAAGTTTCGATATTTTGGAGGAATTAACTCTTTCAATGACCTGTAGGTCAATCCCGATTGTGAAGAGCGTTCAAAATAGCCAAAGTCCCCTTGACCACCCACATATATACGATCATTAGCATCAATCCATATGGAGCGGATATTGGTATGGTTGGGCAAGGAGAATGTTTTCCAATATCGTCCATCAAATGTCAATAACCCTTCACTATTGCCAAAATACATAATCCCATGGCTATCCTGTTTGATATCCCAAGTTCGGCTCCCACCCTGATATATCGATTTGCTATAATTATACACCAGTGGTAAGCCAAGCAAATCCTGTCCTATCAGCCGATTTGAAAAAACAGAAAGTAGCATAAAAAATAGGATGACAAAACACTTCATAATAATTCCCTTCAATTGGCTGACGTAAACTTGACGTAGCCCAAATATATTGAATTTTAGCCGAAAAACACAACATGACGTAGTGTTGTAGTATCTCTAAAATTCATCAATCCCATTTGTAAGACTAATTTTGATACTTGATAATTATAAACAATTCCTAAATTTTAATTCATTACACATGAGAAATAATATCAGTATTATTGCCAGTGTTGCACTGTTCTCTTGCTTGACAAATACAGTCATGGCACAGAACAAAACCATCAGTGGAAGGATCACCAACCAAGCGGGAAATCCTATTGTGGCGAGCGTCTTTTTGCAGGGCAATTCCAAGATCGGTACCAGCAGCAACGAGAACGGGGATTTTAGTCTTTCAATTCCGCAAAATTCGACCAATTTGGTGATCTCCTCTTTGGGGTATGAAACACAAACCGTTTCTATAAATGGGAATCTCTTAAATATTCAGCTCAAACCCAAAGGTGACTTCAATCTGGACGAAGTAGTTGTTGTCGGCTATGGTACACAACGAAAAGGAGACCTAACAGCTCCTATTGGAAAAGTAGATATGGGAGAAATGGTCAAACGGACTGTGGCCAACCCAATGGATGCCCTACAGGGTGCTGTCACCGGCGTGCAGGTCGTCAGTTCCGGCGCACCAGGATCAACGCCATCCGTCCGTGTCCGTGGTGTAGGCTCTTTTAATAATGAAAGTCCCCTATATGTTGTGGATGGGATGTTCATGGATAATATTGACTTCCTCAATCCAAATGATATAGCCGACATTTCCATTTTAAAGGATGCTTCTGGAGCAGCAATCTATGGGGTTCGTGCCGCAAATGGTGTCATTCTGGTGACTACAAAAAAAGGAAGCTTAAACATGAAATCAAAAATTACTTATAATGGTTTCGCAGGTTTCCAGACACCAACAAATGTATTAAAAATGGCTAATGCACAGCAATATGCCGCTTATGCAACTGCCATAGGTAACGATACCTTTGTAAAAAGCTCCGTGCAAAAGTTTGGTGGCACAGAGAGTAATCCAGCAATGAATACGGACTGGTTCAAAGAACTCCTACGCTCCAAAGCACTGATCACCAACCATAATTTGGACCTGATGGGTGGCAGTGAAAAAATCACCTATGCTATGGGACTTAATTACGTCAAACAGGATGGTATCATGGACGCCAGCAATATGAATCAAAAATACAATATTCGTATGCAGGCAGATGCCAAAGTAACAGATTGGTTGAAGGCTGGTTTTAGTGCACATTTTAATAATTTCAAAACCTACTCGCCCAATAATGCTGCTTTCAGACAAGCTTATTTCGCTTCCCCACTCTATCCGGTCTATGATCCGTCACTTGAACTCGCCAAACCTGAAAAATTTGGATCCAGTACCGCTATTGGCATGCAGTCTGGATTTTGGTATAATAATCCGATTGCAACTGCTTTCTATAATACAAATCAAACAAAAGGTTTTCAGATCCTGCCGACAATTTATTTAGAAGCAGCACTATGGAAAGACAAAATCACTTTTCGATCACAGCTTAGCCAGCGGTATCAATCTACCCACAACATAAACTATAATCCTGTTTATTATATTGATAATGACCAACGCAATGACCGCTCTTTTTTACGATCAGCGCAAGCACGTAACACCAATTATATCTTAGATAACCTCTTAACCTATAAAGATCAGGCCGACAAACATCACTGGTCTATTCTACTAGGCCAGTCTTCGCGCGAAGAACGCTGGCGTGAGACCTGGGTTCAAGCTAATGATGTACCTGCGTCCGAAGAATTTTGGTATGTAGGTGTAGATGCCCAAGGTACTGGTTCGGCTACTGGTTACGGTGAGAGAGGGTCAAGAAATGCAGGTATATCCTACTTCACGAGAGGCACCTATGACTATGACAACAAGTATCTATTGACCGCAACATTCCGTGCAGATGGAAGCTCAAAATATCAGACAAAATGGGGTTATTTCCCCTCGATAGGTTTGGGTTGGGTATTGACCCGTGAAAAGTTTATGGAAAACCAAAAACTCTTCAATCAATTGAAGCTCCGTGGAAGCTGGGGTAAATTGGGTAACGACGGTATTCAACCCAATGCTGGGTACGCGACAGTGTATTCGGGCAATAACTATTCGGGAATATTCGGCAGTGAAGGTGCAACAAATGGAACACGTGTGCCCGGATATCGTGTCGGTCGGTTTTTCACCCAGATCCGCTGGGAAGTTGTTGAAGAATGGGATGGTGGTCTAGATTTCGCTTTGTTGAACAATCGCTTAACAGGTACAGTAGACTACTATCACCGTGCAACAAACGATCTCGCTTTTAGCAGGCCTATCCCCTTTTCTTGGGATCGTGTCTACGGCAATTGGGGCAGCGTAACGAACAGTGGCTGGGAGATTGGATTGCAATGGAAAGACAAGGTTGGTGACTTCGGCTATGCGATCGGTGGGAACCTGACCACATTAAAAAACCGAGTAAAGAACCTCGGTGGACTGGAGAATATCATGAATGGTTATCCCGAATGGTCAGCAGAATTTCCAGCGAGGATTGAGCTCAATCAACCCATCAACTTCTATTACGGTTATGAAGTTGCAGGTGTCTACCAAAATCAAGCGCAGATTGATGCGGATCCCATTGCGAAAAGATATAACCAACAAAATCCAAATACACCGATTTTACCGGGGTATCTTCAATACAAAGATCAGAACAACAATGGTGAGCTTGATGAAAAAGACCGCGTCAACCTTGGAAACTATCTTCCAACTATCGCCTACGGATTTAACCTAGCATTTGATTATAAGAAATTCGATTTAAGCATCGCCTTTCAAGGTGTAGCGGGCAACAAAATCCATAATCTTAATCGTGCAATGCGTCGAAAATACAATCAGATGAATGCAGATGCCGCTTTCATCGAAAATCTCTGGACCGGAGAAGGTAGCAGCAACACCCACCCTTCTGCAAAAGGATCTGTAGCTCCATGGAATCTGCAAGCTAGCTCGTTTTTTGTCGAGAGTGGTGCCTACCTACGAATACAGAATATACAATTGGGCTATAATTTCGAGCTAAATAAAATACCTGTACGTGTTTTCGCGACAGCGGACCGCCCTTTTATATTCACTAAATACAATGGTTTTACGCCAGAAATAGCTGGGATGGGATTTGATGCCAACGTCTATCCAGTTGCTTCGTCTTATAGTCTAGGTGTCAAAGTATCGTTCTAACTGTTAACCTTTTAATTTAAACTGTATGAAAACTTTAAAATATATTCTGATTGCAAGCTGCTTAGGCCTCTCTTTTACCATAACCAGCTGTAGTAAGTTTTTGGACAAACCCTTAGAAAACCAGCAGCGCTCCGAAGAAATAGATTATAGCAATACAGCTTTGATGTATGGTCCGGTTTCTGGTGTATACCGTTCGGCTTCGGATGATAATCTGGTGCATTGGATTGACCTCTCCATTCGCTGTATGCGCGATGATGACTATCAGCAAGCTGCACCAAACCCAAATGATAATCCCGAGTTAATGGGTATCAAAAATTTTCAGAATGATGTTACAATTCAATCCTATTGGGGCCTAAATCAGTCTTGGATTAGCTATTACAGCCTTGTCATTGCAGCAAACAACGCACTGATCGAACTGGATAATTTTGCGGCTAAAATTCCAGCCTCCAATACAGCAGATTTAAAGCTGAATAAACAATACAAAGCGGAAGTTCGCTTTCTCAGAGCATATGCCCATCTCATGGCCTCACGATTGTTTGGCAATGTACCTATTCTAATTGACAGCGATAATATCGGCCGATTAGCTACTATAAATAAAAGCACAGCGGCGGAAGTCCGACAATTTATCATTGATGAAATGAATGCCTGCTCGGAGGATCTTGAAGATGCACGTCCAAATCAGTCTAAACACCTTGGTGCTGTGACAAAATACACCGCCCTCCTGTTAAAAGCAAAAGCAGCAGCAGATCTGGCAGGAAATGACAATGCAAGCACGCATTGGAATGAAGTGCTTGATGCCACCAACAAAATTATAGCCAGTGGTCGGTTTTCTTTATACCCTAACTATTACGAGCTTTTTAAAATTCCTGGCAAGCTAGCCAATGAGTCTATCTTTGAATTACAATATTCCGATTTTGGATTAGGCACGGGTGATATTGTTCGACCAGGTGTTGACTGGGGGACTTTCTTCAAATGGCAAGGTCCTTCAGGTGATCAGAAAGGGAGTCCTATTTCCGGTGCAGGCTGGGTTCCACCCTCACAGAATATCGTCGATTTCTTAACAAATAGAGGTGAAACTGAACGTTTAAAAACGACGATCCAATATTGTGGAATCAATGGCAATCCAGCTACAACCGCTACAACATCAAGTGGTGATGTGGTCTATGGCAATCCTTTTGGTGTTAAATACTTCAACGGTAAAGCCTATTTGCCGAAATCGCAGATGACGGCTGGTCGAATGGAATATGGTGCGAATAATAATGTTCGTATATTACGTTATGCAGATGTGCTTTTATTAAATGCGGAAGCAAAGGTCAGAAAGGGACAAAATGGGGACGAACCTTTTCGCCTGATTCGCGAACGCGCAAAACTAACACCAATTGCCAATGTCACCTTAAATCAGATCCTTGACGAACGTCGGGCTGAATTTGCCTGTGAATGGTGGGGCGAACGTTTCAATGACTTGGTTCGTACGGGGCATGCAAAAGATGTCTTTGGTTCAAAATTCATTCCCGGTGTAAGCGAGTTTCTCCCTATACCTCAGACCCAAATAGATGCAAATCCTAACTTTAGATAAATGAAGACAGCAGGAAGATTAATAACATTATTATTGCTAAACCTTCTCTTCGTTCCTATCGTATGGGGACAGAAAGGGAAAGTCATAAAAACAGCAGTCGCAAAAACCGGTAACGGCTTTACAATCATGCGTGATGGAAAACCCTACTTTATCAAGGGAGCGGGCGGAACAAGCAATATGGAACAATTAAAAGCGTATGGAGGCAACTCCATACGTACTTGGAGTCCACAAGGCGCAGATGAAATCCTAAATAAAGCACAGCAGTTGGAGCTTACGGTCACCTTAGGGCTGGATGTGAAAACAGAACGACATGGCTTCGATTATAACGATCAAACGGCAGTTGCCAAACAGAAAGAATACCTTCGCACAGTTATCCTGAAATACAAAGATCATCCAGCCTTATTGGCCTGGGGCATCGGTAATGAGCTCAACCTTCATTACAGCAATCCCAAAGTCTGGGATGCCGTCAATGATATTGCAAAAATGATCTATGAATTAGATCCCAATCACTTGGTAACAACCATGCTTGCGGGTATAAATCAAAAGGAGATTGATTATATCAAAGCAAAATGTCCAGCACTGGATCTGATTGCCATTCAGGTATATGGGGGTCTGGCAGCTGTCCCGCAAGAATTAAAAAAAGTAGGTTGGGATAAACCCTACATCGTAACAGAATGGGGCCCTACAGGGCACTGGGAAGGCCTACAAACACCTTGGGGCGCATCTATTGAAGAAACTAGCCACGAGAAAGCTACTGTTTACAAAAGCAGATACGAAGCATCCATCGGTCAGGACAAAAACTGTCTAGGTTCCTATGTCTTTCTATGGGGACAGAAGCAAGAACGTACCCCTACCTGGTATGGTTTGTTTACTGAATCCGGCGAAGAAAATGAAGTCGTTGATGTAATGCACTATCTGTGGTCGGGCAAATGGCCTAACAATCGGGCACCGCAGCTGGAATCCTTTTTGTTGGACAACAGGCAGGCAAAAGATTTTATCTATCTTGAATCAGGTAAGAAATATCCGATTGAAGTATTTGTTCGGGATCCCGATGGCGATCAATTGCAGACCCGCTGGGAGCTCCTGCACGAGAGTACAGACCTCAAAGAAGGTGGTGACCGTGAAGAAAGGCCTAAAGCCCTATCAGGTTATATTAAAAACAGTTCGGATAAAAAAGGATTTCTAACTGCCCCCGAACAGGAGGGCGCCTACCGTCTATTTGTCTACTCGGGTGATGGTAACAACAATGTAGCCACAGCAAATATCCCATTCTATGTGACAAAGAATACCCATAAATCCAATGCGGTCACTTATCAGTTTTCTTCAACACCAAACTGGTCAGATGAATTCAATTATACAGGGTTACCAGATAACAGCAAATGGTCCTATGATATTGGATCTTTGTATGATGGCTGGGGAAACAACGAACTGCAATACTATATGGACGCTTCATTAGCAAATTCCAGGGTGCAAGATGGCCTACTGAAGATTACGGCAAAGCGAGAAAGTAAAGACGGCAAATCCTATACCTCAGCTCGATTGGTCAGCAAAAACAAAGGGGATTTCACGTACGGCCGATTTGAGGCCCGAGCCAAACTACCTAAGGGTCGTGGCACCTGGCCTGCTATCTGGATGCTTCCGACCGATTGGAAATATGGAGGATGGCCCAACTCAGGTGAAATAGATATTCTCGAACATGTTGGCTACGATCAAGATGTCGTTCATATTTCGACGCATACCAAAGCTTACAATCATGGTATAAATATACAAAAAACAAGTAAAAGACAGGTTACAGGAGTTTCCGATGAGTTTCACAACTATCGGGTTGACTGGACCCCCTCCTACATCAAAGGTTTTGTGGATGACCATGAAATCTTTCATGTTGACAATGAGCACAAGAGTTTTAAAGAATGGCCCTTTGACCAAAACTTCCATTGGCTCATCAATTTGGCCGTGGGTGGCAACTGGGGTGGCAAGGAAGGCGTCGATGACAGCATATTCCCTGTTACTTTTGAAGTTGACTATGTACGTGTCTATGATTTACTAAATTAAAAGTTCATTCGATATTCCCATTTTAAAACAAAACCGCTTGTCATTATTGCTTGACAAGCGGTTTTTACTTTTTAGGATTGCTTCATTGCAGATTTAGCAAAAGACGAAGTAATCAATGATCCCGAACATGTTTTTTTGTTCAAAAGCAGGAAAAAGTAAGAACGTATTTATACTTTTGAAAATGCGAGCGGCAATTGAGTTTTCTCTGTTCATCGTTTTGGTATGAAAGATTGGAAAAACTGCAACAGCCATTGGTTAATTAGAAAGACACCCGAGCTAAAACACTTACTATGTACAACTTTAAAAACGACTATTCGGAAGGGGCCCACCCCCGTATTTTAGATAAACTTATTGAGACCAATCTTGTGCAGCAATCCGGATATGGAGAGGATGAATATGCACAACAGGCAAAAGCAATTTTAAAAGAAAAATTAAACAACCCAGATGCAGGTATCTATTTCGTATCTGGAGGAACGCAAACAAATTTATTGGCCATATCGTTCTTGTTGCGTGTCCATGAGGCTGTTATAAGTGCAAAAACGGGACATATTGCAGCAAATGAAACAGGTGCAATCGAAGCCACCGGGCACAAAGTTATCACAACCGAAACTGCAGATGGGAAATTAAGGCCTGAAGATATTGCCAACGTTCTGGAGGCCTATGCTTTGGCTCCCCATGTCGTAAAACCACGTATAGTCTATATCTCCAATTCAACAGAAATTGGCACAATTTACACGCGTGATGAACTCAAGGCACTCTTTCAATTCTGTCAATCCCATCATTTGCTACTGTATCTCGATGGTGCCAGGCTGGGACATGCACTTACCGCTGAAAATAGTGATTTGACACTCGCATATACCGATGTCTTTTATATCGTGGCACCAAAAATGGAGCGCTTTTGGGAGAAGCCATTATCTTTAATAAACCTGAATTGGCTATAGATTTTGACTATGCAATCAAACAAAAAGGTGCTATGTTGGCCAAAGGCCGTGTTCTTTCAATTCAGTTTCTAGAACTATTTAAAGATGATCTCTATTTCGATCTGGCTCGGCAGGCAAATGCTCTAGCCATGCGTATTGCGTCAGCAGTTCGTGAAAAGGGCTATACTTTTCTAACAGAATCCACCACAAATCAGTTATTCCCTATTCTTCCAAAGAAGGTCATTGAACGATTGAGCCAGCATTACCAATTCTATAACTGGAAAAATATCGATGCTGAGCATACCGCGATTCGACTCATCACCTCTTGGGCGACTGATGGGGAAAAAGTTGAAGCTTTTATTCGGGATTTGCAGGAAGCCTAAAGGAAAAGACGATTATTTGCTGAGCGATAACTACTCTATATAAGCAAAAAAAGCGCGCAAGGAAATAATGGAATCCTTGCGCGCTTCAGTTTTATAACAAAAAATTAATCTTTAGGTTCCAGTGCTCTCCATACACCAGCTGCGGCAGCTGCACCAACTAATGGCGCGACGATAAATAACCACAATTGCGATAATGCATTGCCTCCAGCAAGGATCGCAGGTCCGAATGAACGCGCAGGATTAACCGAAGTACCCGTCACTGGGATCGCCACCAAGTGGATCAAAAGCAATGTAAATCCGATTGCTAAGCCTGCCATAGTACCATTACCTACCTTTGAGGTTGCAGCCAATATGACGAAAAGAAAGAGAAAAGTTAAAACTGCTTCGATTAGGAAGGCTGAAGTTTGACCATATTCATTTTGATAACCTTTCCCCCATCCATTGGACCCGTAAGCCCACTCTCCTGCCGAAAAGCCGGCTAATTGTCCGCTCAAAATCTGTTGTAATACAAAGGCACCCAAAAGTGCACCGATAAACTGCGCAATGATATAGACAATCGCGTCCTTAGCGGACATTTTTCCGGCCAGTAGCACGCCTACTGTCACCGCTGGGTTAATATGACAGCCCGAAATCCCTCCAATGGCGTAGGCAAAAACCACTACCGAAAGACCAAACGCTACAGCAATACCCAAGAGGCCTAGCCCTGAAAGTCCCCCCATGGTATTGGCTCCAGCAATAGCGGCCGCACCACAACCAAACAGTACCAAACCAAATGTTCCAATTAGTTCGGCAACAAACTTTGAAGATGTTTTAATTTCCATATGAATCTGTTTATAACTTAGTTAACTCTAATTTAATCATTTTTTATATAAAACAAGAATAACGAATAAATTATTGTAGAACAATATCTACATCCTCCGTAAATCAAAGCAATCCTATATTTCTAGTTATATTCGATATTGCCTCGCTATTTCATTTCAACCTACCAGCGCTTCAACTTCCTGGATCAGCGCCTTGAGTATATCCCCCGTCGCATCATCCCGATAGAAATGAATAGATTGCCCTAGCCAAATACCAACAAAATCTATATTTTTATTGGCTTTAGCAGCCTGTCTCAACGTATTCGTCAATTTATTTTGATAGGGATAAGGTAAAATATAATCGCTCCCGTCCAAGGTCTCAATAAAAGTGTTCTTAATCGCCCGAGTAAATCGTCCCGAAAAACTCCTGGTCAATACAATATCTGATTCCTTCACCTTACTTAGACGCTGTTTTTCAAAACCCAACAGCGCACTTTCCCTGGATTTAAGCAATAAACTCCCGACCTGAAAGCCAGCAGCTCCCAGTTGTCTCGCCGCAAGTAAGGTATTGGCATTGTATATCCCGCCTGCATAGATCAAGGGTTTATTCACGTGATCATGTACTTGCGACAACAATGCCAGTCCGCCAATCTGTGGGATAGAGATATCATTGAAGCTTCCGCGATGGCCACCAGCCTCTAGCCCCTGTACACAAATAATATCAACACCTGACTTTTCCAATATCAGGGCCTCCTCAACGGATGTGCAGGTACCGATCAGGACAATCTTATTTCCCTTTAAAAGACCTATGCTCTCATCGTCTAGATTGCCAAAAATAAAACTGACGATTTTGCACTGGCTTGCTATAATGGCAGCTACTTGTTCTCGATAATCCGTCAAATGAATTTCCTCAAACTTTGGCAGCACAACCACTAGTCCATGCTGATGAGCTAATGCTGCTACAAAGGAACTCACCTCGTCATAGTGGGATCTCAGACTTTCTGAGACCTCAGGCATGCTATTGACAAAAATATTGACTGCAAAAGGCTGTGTAGTTAGTTTTTTCGTTGCAGCAATGGCATCCATGCATTTTTCGTAGGACAAATCTCCAAGGGCCAATGTACCTAAAGCGCCAATTCCCGAAGCTGCTGCGACCATTTCGGGGGTTGTAACACCAAACATAGGCGCCTGTACGATCGGATATTTTGTGCCTAATAGCTGTGTAATTTGAGTTGACCAGTTCATGATAAAGTGGTTTTTATCACCAAAAGTTAAATCGGGTAACTTGATTGTGATTTTAAACTAATTTACCGCTTTTATTGGGCATTTTGCAAGCATCCACCGCATTTATTCGACAAACTTTAAACGGGATAAAAAATTAATACTGTATATTTACTTAGGAAATACAATTTTATGAAAATAGCTTTCTTTTCAACCAAACCATACGATAAAATATTTATTGAACGGGAAAACGAAACCTACGGTTTTCAATTCAATTTTTATGAAACCCATCTCGGACCTCATATTGTCAATGCAATTGACAATGAAGAGGTTGTTTGTGTTTTTGTCAATGACAAGTTGGACCGCAAGGTGATAGAAATCCTTGCTCAAAAAGGCGTAAAATTAATCGCCTTGCGATGTGCAGGTTTCAATAATGTAGATTTGGATGCGGCGAAAGAATTTGGTATCCAAGTCTGTCGTGTACCCGCATATTCTCCTGAAGCTGTTGCTGAACACACGATGGCTATGCTACTGACACTCAACCGAAAAACACATAAAGCCTATAATCGCGTCCGTGAGCAAAACTTTGCCTTAAACGGCTTATTGGGCTTCAATATCCATCAAAAGAAGATTGGTGTTATCGGAACAGGGAAAATCGGTAAAGCGTTTATCCGAATTGCCCTCGGATTTGGAGCGGAGGTCATCGCGTATGATCTGTATCCTGATCAGGATCTGATCGCAGCCGGTGTTCAGTATACAACTCTTGATCAATTATTTAGGGACTCCGATATCATCTCCTTGCATTGCCCCCTTACACCAGACAACCATTACCTCATCAATAAAGAATCGCTAGCAAAAATGAAGGATGGGGTTACCATTATCAATACGAGTCGCGGTAATCTTATTCATACCAATGATGCCATTAGCGCATTGAAAGAGCGAAAAATAGGATTGTTAGGAATTGATGTTTATGAACAGGAAGAGAAACTATTTTTTAAAGATCTCTCCACCGTTATTATAGAAGATGACACCATTCAGTTGTTGATGAGTTTTCCAAATGTCTTAGTTACAGCACATCAGGCCTTTTTCACAACGGAAGCACTAACCCAAATTTCTCAACGCACATTAAAAAGTATTGCTGAAATATTGACCACGGGCACGACCGACAATGAGGTGATCTTATAGCAGTACATCCAAAGATCATTAATTTTTAACATGAATAATACAGAGAACAATAAAGTTTTGAAAGGCTTTTTATTGGCTGTTAGCGCAGCCATACTTTGGGGCGTTTCCGGAACTTTTGGTCAATTTCTTTTTCAACAACGAGGCGTAAATGTCGAATGGCTGATTACCATTAGAATGTTGGTAACAGGTGCTGTCCTCCTAATTTTAGCAGGAGCAAATAACCGCCGGGACTTATGGTCTATCTGGAGCAACCGCAAAGATGCCATTGACCTGCTCTTATTTAGTATTGTCGGTGTACTTGCTGTTCAATATTCCTATTTTGCTGCGATTAACTATTCCAATGCTGCTACAGCAACGGTGATGCAATACACTGGTCCGGTTATGATCGCGATCTATATTGCGTTAAAAGAGCGGAAATTTCCCAATGGCAAAACATGCCTGGCAATTTTACTGGCCGTATTAGGTACGTTTTTGCTGGTCACCCATGGTAAAATAGGAACATTGTCGATCTCTGGAATTGCACTGTTCTTTGGATTAGTTTCGGCAGTAACACTGGCCTTTTATACCTTACAACCTGTTCATCTCCTCAATAAGTATAAATCAACAGTTGTCATTGGCTGGGGTATGCTCATCGGTGGAATTGCATTTTGTTTTGTCAGAGCTCCCTGGGATGTTGCAGGTGTTTGGGATATGCAGACCTATACCTATACTTCGTTTATCGTTATTTTTGGAACCCTCATCCCTTTTTACGCCTACCTCACAGCAGTGAAATTAATTGGCGGTCAAAAAACCAGCCTTCTCGCTTCCGCAGAACCTTTATCAGCGGCATTACTGGCGGTATTATGGCTTAACACACCTTTTGCCTATACCGACTGGATGGGTACTGCATGTATTATCCTGACTATTGTTTTATTGGGAACATCGAAAAAAGAAGAAATGCATACTGTGTAGGCAACTACCAGGATGCATTTCCAAATCCTCCTATACACGCTCACTTTTATAGCTTAACCACCATTCATCGAGCTGCTCAATAATCGGTAATAATGTTTTTCCTAAATCGCTGAGTTTATATTCTACCCGTGGTGGTGATTCCGCATAAATCTGTCGGCACAGGATACCATCGCGCTCCAGTTCACGTAATTGTACCGTCAATGTTGTCTGTGCCATATCATCCATTTCCCTACGCAGCTCACCAAACCGCTTAGGACATTCTCTTGCGATGGCTTTGATCAGTAAAACCTTCCATTTTCCGCCTATAATCTTGAAAATACCATTGACATCGCAACAACTTCCAAAAAACTCACTTTTTTTTTCGTTCATAATCACCTCATAATGACCATTAGTTCATAAAACCATACCAAGTACATAATTTATAACTACTTGATCATAAAAAATTTCCAAACTACTTTTGACTATAAAATTATCAAAAACTTTCTATATGCACTTCCAAATTAAAGATTTGCTTCATATTTCTATCCTATCCATTGGCATCTTTTTGTTTGTCATAGATCTATTCATTATCAATGTTTCTTTACCGACCATACAGCATGCCTTGAATCTGAGTAATAGTGCGACACAATGGATCATTATCCTATATATCATTGGGTATGCTAGCCTGCTGATCAATGCAGGCAATGCCGGAGATTATTTTGGCAAAAAGAAATTATACCTACTGGGGATGGCCGGTTTTACTTTTGCGTCGCTCTTATGTGGACTGTCAACCAATATCTATTTCTTATTACTCGGCAGGCTGCTCCAGGGAATTAGTTCAGGTATGATGGTACCACAGGGCATCGCATTAATTACCTTACTTTTTGAAGATGCGACAAAACGATCAATGGCATTGGGAATATATGGCAGTATTGCAGGTGTTGCCTCTGTCATTGGTCAGCTCCTCGGTGGCCTACTTCCGGATCAATCCTGGATACCGGAAAGCTGGCGTCTTATTTTCTTAATTAATATCCCCATTGGTATCCTTGCCTGTATTGCCGCTTATCGTTATGTCCCCAGTGATCAGGCAAACCCCAAATCCACAATCTCATTTATACCTATGCTGACTTTATTTATACTCATGATAGGCATGATATACCCCTTGATCATGGGACCTGAACTGCATTGGCCGATCTGGTGTATCCTACTGTTGGGGACCGCGCTTATCTTAACATTGCTGTTCCTGAAAAAGCAGAGGAGGCTATACCAAACCGGACAACAGGCGCTTTTTAACTTCTCACTCTTCCACAGCAAGGTCTTCAACCTTGGGTTGGTAGCTGCACTAGCCTATTACATGGTTCAGGATGCCTATTTTATTATTAATTCCAATTATCTACAGAATCACAAGAGCTACACAGCTACCATGACTGGTGTCGCTTTCGTTTACCAGGGTATTGGGTATGTCGTTGCAAGCCTTATGGTCAACAAGTTGATTCAACGTTATGGGAAAGCAGTGATACTGGCCGGATTGGGCACAATGGTTATAGGTCTGTTCTTTCATCTGCTCGTTCTCAACAAAGAGACTATCGCGACTGATCAGCTTCATCTGCTCTTTTTCATTTATGGGCTTGGATGTGGTAGTGTACTCCCCTCCTTGATGACACTCGCATTAAAAGATGTCAACAAGGAATTCATTGGTGTAGGATCCGCCATCTACCTCACGATACAACAGCTGTCTATCTGCCTCGGTATTGCTTTTGTTGTCGGACTTTTCCTACATGAAAAGGGAAACACCTTCTTCCAGCTGAATAATATTACTGCTGCTTATGGTTATGCGACTACAGTATCAATTCTATTACTCATCTTGGTTGCCTGTTGTATTTCCTACCTCCCAACAATTGGGAAAAAGAAAGGCAATGGTATCACCGCCCAGCAGAATCATGATTGTGAGGTATTAAATTAATCTTTCCCTTCGTATTTTTTGAATAATGCGTAATCATACGGTATGTGCATACTGAGGGACTTTGCTTCCCATGTATCCCCACCTTCAGGAAGATAGAAATCATAGGCGTTGTCCAGGAAATTCTCTCCATCGGGTGCTTCCTGCCAATCTTTCTTCTCGCGGTTATAGAGTAATATCATGCAGCTTACACAGTATTGGTTTCCCTCTTTCTTGGGATTTTCATAACATTGGCCAATTTTGATGTTTAACTTCTGTTGAATAATAACATCTGTCAATCGCTTGTTCGTGAGGTAGATTAATGCCAATTGTGCATCTTCATACGTAGGAGACTTCTTTGCAGGAGTAAGTTTATCAAATTGAGCATTTTTAATCTTTGCCATCTCAGCCGATTTGAATTCAGGAGCAAGAAGATTGGTATCTACAGGACGAAAGTCCTCCACATCAGCTACACGGGTGATACCGGGTTCTAAGGAAGATCCCCGCGCTGCTGTATCAGCATCCAATGCAGCCGCGCCCCCATCATTTTTCCCAAATACCTGAGCTAGTTCAGACAAATGATGTCCGATATGGTTAAAACCAACAACATAACGTAAAAAAACAAAACCTATCACAAGTACAGATAAGCCTATTATTAAGCCTTTTTTACTCCCTGAGCGGTTGCTTTTTTCTATTTCCAAAAAAGAAGATGGCTCAGGTTCTCCTCTGTTTATAGCTTGGCTATTAGACACTTCGTCGTAATCAACTAAAAATAGGTCTTTACCATCGAAAAGATCAATATCACCTTCCTCAAACATTTGGACAATATCGCGGGCCGTTTTCAATTTTACATTTGCGCGATTGGCGATTAGTTTAATTGCGCCATCGTAATTGCCTTGTTTAATTAAATCTATAATTATTTCTTTATCAATTTCGATCTTGTTGACGAGAATAGTTTTGTTCATCTGGTTGTATCTTCTTTCAGTTGATTCCTGTTATGCTATGTTCTTTACGATATTCAAAAATGAGATTAATAAATGGAAGATCAATGAAAATTTCTTCCTTTATAAAAAACATCATTCACCTGCTCATCCTCTTCTGCCAGATTTTTTAATAAACCCGACATATCAAAACAGCGTTCAGCAATGATATGGATCACCTCTCCCTCTACCTGTACTTTTCCTGCAACCATAAACAATTTAGCTCGAAGGATCTCCTTTCGGTATTTTTCGAATACTTTACTCCAGATAACCACGTTTGCAAATCCAGTATCATCTTCAATGGTCACAAATAGCACGCCTTTGGATGTTCCAGGCCGCTGCCGCACTGTAATCAATCCACATACCTTTACGGGCATATTATTTTTGATCAGGTTTAATTTTTCAGTTGGTACAATATGCAGAAGATCCAATTTGTCACGTAGGAAACTTACGGGATGCGCTTTGATGGACAACCCGGTTCTTGCATAATCCGCTACGACATGTTGGCTGGGGCGCAACAAAGGTAGCTCAATCTGCCCTTCTATGCTTTGTGGTGAAGGTTTCCCTTCAAATAATCCAATGGGACGATCTCCTAAAGCAGTGATTTCCCACAATGCCCTCCGGCGATCGATGCCCAGTGAACGGAAAGCATCCGCCTCAGCCAACCTTTCCAGTCCAGACAGGGACAGCCCAACTTCCATCATCGTTGTGATCGCCGAATATCCATGTTGGCGCGCCGAGGTCAGCAATAGTGCTTCTTCTTCCGAAAATCCCTTGATCTGACGTAAGCCCAAGCGCAGCGCATGCGGGTGCCCCATTTCACCTTCCAGGGTATTATCCCAAAAGGAATGGTTGATATCGATGGGTAGAATTTTCACCCCATGTCGCTCCGCATCAATAACGATCTGCGCAGGCTGATAGAATCCCATAGGCTGACTATTGAGCAAGGATGCTGCAAAAATATCGGGATAATGGCATTTGATCCATGATGAAACATAAACCAAAAGCGCAAAAGAAGCCGCATGGCTTTCCGGAAAGCCGTAACTCCCGAATCCTTCCAGCTGCCGAAAAACCCGTTCAGCAAACTCTACGGTATAATCTTTCTTCACCATACCGTCTATCATCTTTTGCTTAAACACCGACACCTGCCCTTTTGCTTTAAAGGTCGCCATACTACGGCGCAGTTCATCTGCCTCGGCAGGTGTGAATCCGGCCGCAACGATCGCAATCTCCATGGCCTGCTCCTGAAACAGCGGAACACCCAGTGTTTTTTCCAAAATCGCCCTAATTTCTTCTTTAGGATAGTCCACAGCCTCTTCTTTATTTCGCCGTCGCAGGTACGGATGCACCATACCCCCCTGTATCGGCCCCGGACGTACAATAGCTACCTCGATAACCAGATCATAAAATTCCCTGGGCTTTAGTCGTGGCAACATGGACATCTGCGCCCGGCTCTCAATCTGAAATACTCCCAGGGTATCGGCATGACAGATCATATCATATACCTTTGGATCTTCAACTTCACCAATCTTGGCCAACGTCAGATCCAGCCCATAATGACTTTTGGCAAGATCAAAAGCCTTCCGGATACAGGTCAGCATCCCCAATGCCAGTACATCTACTTTGAGGAAACCCAGTGCCTCCAGATCATCTTTGTTCCACTCCAGGTTGGTTCGGTTATCCATGCGGGCATTTACCAAGGGACAGAGCTCGTGCAGATTACCCTGTGTAATAACAAAACCACCGGTATGTTGCCCCAGCTGCCTTGGAAACCCAATATACTGATGCGTCAATTCGAGTACCTTACGCAAATGCGGATCGTCGGAATTAAAGCCTTGTTCCTTCAAGCGCTCCAGATCAATATAATCGTCCCAATGACTGCTGACCACGCCGGCCAGACGGCCGACAGTATCCATGGATAGTCCCATTGCTTTCCCTACATCACGTACAGCCCCTTTAGCACGTACCTGCGTCACCGTCGCCACAATAGCCGCGCGGTTGCGACCATATTTCTCATAGATGTACTGAATCACCTCTTCGCGGCGTTCATGTTCAAAATCGACATCGATATCGGGTGGTTCATCCCGCGCATCCGACATAAACCGTGCAAAGAGCAACCTGAATTCAGCAGGATTGACTGAGGTAATGCCCAGACAGTAACAAATGGTAGAATTGGCGGCCGAACCACGTCCTTGACATAAAATACCCCTTTCTTTTGCAAAACGCACATAATCATAGACGGTCAGAAAATAAGAAGCATAGCCCTTACGCTCGATAAAATCAAGTTCCATCTGGATGGTATCCCGGATAGCATCAGGGATCTGATCACCAAACCTATCTTTCGCTCCTTTCCATGTCAAATAGACCAATTCTTCCTGCGCGGTACGCCCATTAGAAGACAGTTCATCTGGATAAACATATTTTAAATCATCTAAGGAGAAGCTGCATGCTGCTGCTATTTCCATTGTCCGTGCGATGGCTTCAGGATAAGGTCTAAACAGGCGCTCCATCTCTGCTATAGGTTTCAGATACCGTTCGGCATTGGGATACAATTTAAATCCTGCATTCTGAATGGTGCATTTCTCCCGGATGCAGGTTAAAACATCCTGTAGTTCCCGCCTTTCGGGTACATGATAATAGACATCCCCCAAAGCAACAAGGGGAATTGCAAGGTTTTCGCCCAATTGTTGCATACGGAACAAGAGCTTTGCATCATCACCACGGTATAGCCGCTTGACTCCCAAATACAGGGCCACGCCTAGTTGCTGCTTATATTCCGTTACAGAAGTGAGAAAACCGGCTTCCAGTTCAAATTTGGCCGTTAACCGAGTGGGTGGACAGATAATAAATCGAATTCCTTCCCTATACTGATAAACATCCGATCGATAGAGATGACATTTTCCTTTTTCAGCGCGCAGATTACCTATGGTCAATAAGGATGATAACCGGCCATAAGCTTCTTTATCGGTTGGATACGCCAATAAACTTGGACCATCCTGTAAGTCCAGCCGACAAGCTGGAATAAGTGTAATACCGTGCTTCTTCGCGGCACTATGGGCGCGAACAATACCAGCAAAACTATTCCGGTCAGTAACCGCAATTTTGCGGTACCCAAATTGTGCTGCACGTTCCATCAGTTCTTCCGGATGGGAAGCTCCTTCCAGAAAACTAAAATTGCTCGTTACCTGTAATTCACAATAACCCATCATTATGCAAAAAAACCATGTAAAAACCATTGATTGGGCAAACTGTCGTCGTAATGCCCTGAACGATAAAGCCAAAATCGCTGGCCTTTCTCATCCTCAACGGCATAATAATCGCGATGTTCACCTTTATCTATCCACCATTCCCGTTCAATGCGCTCCGGCCCATCCGCCTTTTTAACGGTATAGACTTCCCCTTTATAGCGAAATAACAATGGTGGATAATCGGGAATAGGTGCTGTAACCAAAATAGGTTCTGGTATGCTTAACAAACGCGTGGGCTGGGGTCTTTCAGTTTGCCAGTCAACAGTGGCTACTTCCTGGACTGAATTGGCAGTTTTCATGGAGCGCTCAGGCCAATAATGTGCTGCTGGCAAATAACGGGAAATATCACAGCTGGGATCTCTGCTTTTTAGACGATCCAATAATTCGGTCACCATGGGATTATCAAGTCCAATGCAATTGCCCCATAAATTCTCCTGCACAGGATCGGCCTCTTCAACCTTGGGTACCTCCAAGATAAACAGTTCAATACCCAATGCAGGTTCTATCTGTGCGATTTTCAAGGCAAATAACTGAAACAAGTGATGTTCATGCGCTGTCGCCCGATTGGTTCCGATGTTGATCTGTTCGATTTTTCCGTCAATACGGTGACATTGCAATACAGCCTCCCGTACACCTTTGCCTTCCCCGATCAGGCGTTTACAGATTGCATGTAAAAGCTGCTGGAGGGCGAGCTCAATACCTTCGGCTGTACGGATCGGTTCCAGACTGGGCAAACGTTCTTCATAGGGAAAGATTGGCTTTATGGAAATGATAAATTCATCTTCATGCCCAATAGCCTGATCCAAGCGGAGAAGCAAATGATTTCCGAAACGTCGGCGCAATGCTGTACGTGGCATGGCCGCAAAACTTCCAATTGTTTTCAAGCCAAGGCTATGCAATCGTGCTAATACAGCGGCTTCCAGTCGAAGTGCCTGGGCTGGCAAAGTCAATAAGGCATCAAAGTGCATATCTGCCTTTAAAATACTGCTTTCCTTTCCGAAACGGGCTATTGCCCAAGCAGCACCGACGGTATCTGCAATACACATCTGCACATCATAGCCATGTTGCTTAAACCTGGAAACGATATGCTGTACATAAGATTCTTCTCCACCCCAGAGGTGGGAACAACCACTGATATCCAAAATAATTCCTTCAGGCAGGTCTATCGCTACGACAGGTGTATACCTGATACACCAATGTGCAATGCTATGGAGCAATTTTTCCTTTAATCCCGGACGTTCATTGATCACTTTTAAGGAGGGGAAAAATGCCTTTGCATCGGCAATGGCCAAACCTGGATATATACCTTCCTCTTCAGCCAAAGGATTACTGGCACTGACGATCAGCTTTCCATGGGTAGAAATCGCCAATACAAAAGGTATTCCCCTGAGCTGGGGATGCCCAACAGCCATCCAGTCTGTTTTTAGATGGCGAAACCACAAGGAGGCAAATCGCTTTTTCATGCCAATCCCTGGTTATGATAAGATGGTGCCCAACCTTCAATCTCTTGCCTTGTTTTAGCAACAGGCACAAAGTCGCCGGCAGTCCATGTCATCTGCCATCGCCCCGGATTTCCGTTCCGGACTTTCAACAAAGCTATATCCCAACTTGGGTAGCCAATTCCCGGCAGTCCATCTTCCAATTGACTCGGCAGCGAGCTAATTTTCCATCGTGCTGCACAGGCAGTTGCTCCCAGTAACTTTGGGTTGTGCTGTAGGATAAATCCCGTCACTGCACTTTTCTCCACGGCCAACTGCAAGCGTCGCGACTGTACAAAGTCCAAATGATGTATCTCCGCCAGTACAGCAGTTATCCCTTCACATTTTAGGGCCTCTTCCATCGCCCATAAAACATCCTTTTCCTGTCCCATACGAACGAAAATGACATTTTCAGGAACAACACCAAACGATTTCAGGGCCGTGGGAAATAGTGTATGAAAGCAACTTATCCAAATGCAAATCCCACCATTACACATCAGCTTGCCCAACAATCCACTGATAAAACCACAAGAAACAGCTCCCCCTACCCGATCAAAACTAACAAATTCGTGAATCACTCCTCTTGGGAAAATTCCATTGGGGAAAGCCTCCTCCAATGGACCAAGGCCCATCGGAAGTACATCGGCCGATTTTTGTGGTACTCCCTGCCATACCAGCAGGTCCTTTTTCAATTGGCCGATTAAAGCTTTTTTTTCTGTTAATAACATAGCCACCTCCGTCTTAAAGTTTAAGCAAATTTAATACTAATAATTTTAGTATTAAAACGAATTTGCTATGTTTTTTAGCTTTTCAGAATTTATAAATAAGGATAAGCCTTCTTTTCGATTCCAAAAGAACTTACATTTCCATTAGAAATCATTCAGAAATTGCTGAATAACATCCTTCTTTCTCGTCGCTACAGGAATCATTTTGCCATCTGCCATCTCCAACTGACCATCCTTAAAATATTTTTTAATATAGTTTGCGTTGATCAGATAAGATTGATGACATCGGATAAACTCTGTTTCGGGCAACATGGTTTCGAAGTGTTTCAATACTTTAGAAACCATCATAGGCTTGTTGTCCTTGATATAAAATGTGGTATATCCCTTGTCGCCATGGCAATAAAGCACATCGTCAATATTCACAATCTGTGTATATTCAAAAGTGCGCAAGGCAATTTTTTTGGGTTTATTAGGCGCCTTCAGATAGCTCTCTGCCATATTTAACTGCATGCTATTGAATCTATATTCGGTATTCTTTTTATAGCATTTTTCAATCGCCTCTATAAATTGATCGGGCACCAACGGTTTCAACAGATAAGCAATGGCACCGATATTAAGAGCTTCAATGGCATATTGATTGAATGCTGTAATAAAAATCGTATTGATATCCAATTTAAGTTCAGAGAGAAAAGATAAGCTCGAACCATCTTTCAGCTGAATGTCAGCCAAAATTAAATCGGGGTTGGTTGCCAGTAGTTCCCGCTCAGCCTGTGCAATGGAAGGGCTGTAACCAACGATTTGAACATAAGGGATGCTATCCAAAAGTGACTTTATATACAAGTATATATTATACTCATCTTCAAGAATATAAACTTTCATAATATTGATTTTTTAGTTAAAATATAAAACAAGCGGAATATAAATTTCGACTTTATAACCACGCAGATCATCTCTATAGTTTGGTGTTATTTCAATCCGTGCTTCCGGTTCAGCATCCACAAACAAAAGCTCCAGACGTTCTTTTGTAATGATCTGCGATAAGGACGTCTTATGGGGAACCTGTTCCTTAGATACCTGCATCCCCCATCCATTGTCACAGATGCTGACATGCAGTTGATTTTCATGTGTACGGAAAGAAATCTCCAGTTGTCCCATATAAGGTAAATTCTTAAACGCATGCTCAATGGCGTTTTCCACAAATGGCTGTATAATCATCGGTGGAATCATAACATCATCCAGATCCAGATCCTCGGTCTCAATCTGAAAGCCAAACACATCCTGATAACGCATCTGCTGTAAAAGCATATAATTATTTAATGATTTAATTTCCTGATCCAATGAAATATATTCTTCCCTATTCAATTCGAGAATATCACGGATCTGACGTGATAATAAGAGCAGATATTGATTAGCCTTTGCCTTTTGTTCGCTACTGATCAATCCCTGTAGGTTGGCGATGGCATTGTATATAAAATGTGGATTTAATTGGTTTTGCCTTGTTTTTTGTTCTAAAATAAGCTGCCTATTCTCCGCAAGAATACGTTGATTGATATTTTGCAGTAATTTCTGTTTGTTTCTGAAATAGATAAAAAATGCGATACTGAATACCAGCGCAAATAGAATAACAAATATCCAACGTTGTTGTACCAGTATCTTATGATTAAATGTGTTTGTTGTTCTTAACAGCGTAATCGCCTGATCCTTTTTCTCCGTTTGGTATTTTGTATTGATATCGTTGATTTTCTCAGCTTCGATCCGCTGTGTACTCAGTTGATAATCTTGAAAAGTTGAATCCAAAGCAAAATAGGCCCGTTCATAATCTCCTTTTGACGCATAGGCTAATTGCAGATTTTTATAATAAAACATTTTATTATGCTTAATCTTATGTTTTTTAATAAATCGGAGACCGGCATTAAAATAAAATATGGCCGAATCCACTTGATTATTGTTCAGGAAATTCTTACCAAGATTTGCAAAAATATATGCATTGAGGGTATTGGATGCTTCTAGATAATTGAAATACTTCTTGGACGCTTCTATTGCTTTAGGATTATTATTAATACTAAAATAATATTGCGACTGTAAGTCATACATCCGCATGATGATGGCCGAGTCCTTGGTTGCATTTGCATAGTGTTTACAACTGTCCAAGGTACCTTTTAGTTTCTCATAATCATGCAAAGCAATATATTGCATAAACTTCATTTCCTGATAGGCCTGAGAGACATGTGCGTTGGATTTATTGGGATGATAATGATACCAGGACTCGACATCTTTCAAAGCCTCTCGATATTTTGCCTGTCGGTATTCCGCATTAGCCAATAGATTATAGAACAGAAAGGTAAACACACTTTCATGTGCTAAAGCGTACTCTTTGGCATCAATAATCTGCTCCATCATCGTTCCGCTGGTTACATCATGAAAACTAAAATTAGCACGGATTTCCAAATAATCCTTTAAAACAGCCAAATCCGAAGATAATTTTTGTCCTTCCAGATTTTTTAAAGCGATTTCGACGGAATCAATATTGTCATCCAATAAATATTCGTAGGCCAACAGAATCGAACTGTAAGAAGAATGCTCAAAATAGCCATCTTTAAGCAGTTCATTTCTTTTCTTGTTTACAAGGGCTGCACTCCTGAAATCCTGTGTCGAAAGATAGCTCAACATCACATTCTCATAGCTCAAGTCAAGAGAGTCGTTGGCTACGACCGTAGCCTTCTGCGCATCTTGGGGCTTATTCTGATGACAAGAAAATAACTGGATCAGCAGTAAAATCACGATAAGACAGTAAAACGCTCCAGTTCTATATAATTTCATCAGAATATCTATTAATTCACTTTTGTTCTTCTCCAAAGGTATACTTATGTCCTTCAGTGATTTAAAATAACAATGCCGCTATGATGAGTGCGATATTTTAAACGTTAAGGTATAGCGCTCATCAGGGTTGCATTAATAAGTAATCGAATATCGGAATATTCCCAACAAAACAATATACCTGAGTTCAAAAATATTTAACTTTCCTGATATTTAAGTATGACTCTTAATGGATTAAAGATACATAGAAACATACTTCTTACGGTTCATCCTAAACAGGTAGGTCTACCATCTTTAATCAGGTTGTTTATAAAAACCTCGTCATGCGGTCTTATTAACAAACAAATATACAGGATCGAAAAAAGATAAATTAGGCATTTTAACAATCGTACGGGTAGCATCAATATTTGTATTGAATGACCTAGTTTCCGAACCAATAACGCAACTTTGAACTTATTTTAATGACTTAATGTAACAAAAAACCATCATCTTATACTAATACCATACACTAAATATTTTAAGGCATAATGACGAGTAGCTTAATATTGAATTTCATCACCTGGGATGTCAATAGCGACATCTTTACCATACCGATCATCAATCACCCTGTCCGTTGGTACGGCATATTTTGGCTATTTGGAATTACCCTATGCTACAGACTGTTATGGACAATGTTTAAAAAGGAAGGCCGAGCTGTCGAATTTTTAGATCAGCTTAGTATCTATGTTGTCCTGGGCACAATTATAGGCGCACGTTTGGGGCATGTCTTATTTTATGATCCCTCGTATTATTTCAACAATCCGCTAAAGATCTTCGCTATATGGGAAGGAGGTCTTGCTAGTCATGGTGGTGGCATTGGTATTTTGGTCGCTATTTTCTTGTTCGCGAAGAAGCAGAAACTTCCCTTCCTTTGGGTCGCAGATCGAATCGCATTGGTGGTCCCTATTGCAGGAGCGTGTATCCGCCTGGGTAATCTAATGAATTCGGAGATGATCGGTACACCAACAAACATGCCCTGGGCTTTTGTCTTTACTTCTATTGATCAAATACCACGACATCCGGCTCAGTTATATGAAGCGTTGTTTTGTATCATACTATTCCTGTTACTGCGTTATCTCTGGACAAAACCAATCCTAAAAAACAACATTGGAAATTGCTTTGCTTTATTGTTGATCCTGTTGTTCTCTTTTCGATTTTTAGATGAGTTTCTAAAACTCAATCAGGAAGACTTTGAGAATTCATTGTTCATTAATATGGGACAGCTACTGAGTATCCCATTTATACTTATCGGATCTGTCTTACTTTTCATCAACAGTAGGAGAAAAACACAACAGCTGTTGCAAACCAAAAGTTAGTCAAGCAGGAATCGATTGTATTATTTTAATGCACTATTTGAGAATACCAGACTGAAAGGCAACTTTAACAAGTTCTGCCGTATTTTTCACATTCATTTTTTCGATCAAACTTTGTCGATGGCCCTCTATTGTGCGTTTGCTCAAAAAGATTTTGTCGGCAATCTCCATATTCGTAAAACCGTCCGCGATCAACTTCAGTACTTCCAGTTCGCGTTCACTGATATCAAAGTCTGGTAGCGAACGGTTTGGTAAATCCGTGTAATTTTCACCAGAAATCACCTGATCAAGCAGCGCCATACTGATTTCTTCACTTATATATTTACCACCATTAGCCACATGGTTGAGTCCAAAAAGAAGTTCGTTATAATCCACATTTTTAAGCAGATAGCCCGAAAGGCCATGCTCAAATCCTTCAACAACATAATGAATCTGATTCAACATCGAGAGGATAACAACCTTAATGGACGGATACTTCGCTTTGATCACACGCAATAGCTCCATACCATCCATATGATCCATACTGATATCCGTTAAGATAATATCGGGCAATAATTCGTTGCTCAGGAGTTGTAGCGCCTCATTGCCATCCGAAGCCTCTCCAATGACAACAAAATCCTCCTGAGACTCCAATAACAATTTAATACCATTACGTACGACCATATGATCTTCAACCAACAGTATCTTAACCTTACTCATCTTTTGCAATATTTAATAAAAATTATCTTTCTTCTTCATCCGAATAGTATGCTACTATGGAGTTTAGTTGCATTTTTTTACCTTGGAAAGATCAGGAAACCTCTTGTACCTCCAGCTACCCACCTGCCTTCTTTCCAAACCGGTACATACTGATAAAGATACAAAATTCTCAGCAAGAAGCCTCTGTTCGGTTTAAATTTTAAGGAAAGCATAAGTAGGATCTGGAAAGGGAACAATATTTGTTTTAAACTAAATAGCATTTTATTTTTTTGAAACTTTATGATCCGTTCCGACAAAGATATTTTAACCATACTCAGAACCGCATCGGTGGCCTGCGCGATTTATGATAGCCCTGAGCTGCATATATCCTATGCCAGCGCAAGAATGCTCCAGCTATGGAATTGTGATGAAACTGTCCTTGGACAGCGTCTGGAAGATCGTATTCAACAGGATGATCTCCTAGCTACTGTCTCCAAATTAAAACAGGTATGGTTTAGCCAGAAAAGCCTACTAGAGGAAAATATATCAATCAGGATTGATTTGGAAGGGCAATCCGATAGCTATAACTGCAGCATGAAATACCAGCCCCTTTTCAATGCAACAGGAGAAGTGTATGGCATCTACCAGGAAATAAACATTATTCCCGACCATATTTCGATCGTACAGCAGTCGGATGAAAAGAATAGCATTGAGCAAAAACTTCTTGAAGATCTACTGACTCCAAAATACAGTCTGGAAGGCAACATTCATGCAGTCACCAGTTTAAATAAATATCCATTACCGGGCAGGGAATCCAAAAATTTAAACCAAAAGCTAAAAGTTGCACTAAAAAAAATTATCGAAAGCGAAGAACATTATCATTTTGCGCTACAATCTGCCGAAATGGGAACCTGGAATCTAAACTGCAAGAGCTACATTGTACACTGGGATGAACGTACACGTGAGCTCTTTGGCTTTGCCAAGGGTGAGACTGTTCCTTATAGCGAGGTTTTACGCTATATACACCCCGAAGATAGAAACAGAATAGATCGGGAAGTTAAAAAATCATTGAGTTATCAAAATAAGGGTGTTTATGATGTACAGTTTCGTACCATTGGTGCCGAGGATCAAAAATTACGCTGGCTACATTGCAAGGGAAAAATGTATTTTGATCAGGACCAACAGCCGGAATGGTTTGCTGGCACCACCCTGGATATTACACAACAGCATGCAGAGCGTGAACAACTGGAGGCGATCAACAATCTAGTCGCAAAGAAAGATCAAGAGTTTAGAATGATCGTGGAGGCTGCAGGAATTGGCATCTTTTCCATTGATCTGGAATCAAGGAAAATGGAACTCAATGATCAATGTCGCGAGCTTTTTGGCTTTGATCACCATTGGGAAATACAGGAAGTGGATTTCTTCACCCAGATCCTACCGCAATACCGAGACAACGTACGTCGTGTCTTTCAGGAAGTTGTATCCAAGCAGTCCCCCTTTGACTGTCAATGTGAAATAGAAGATAAAAAAACAGGCAAAATAAAATGGCTTCGATCTGTTGGTGGAGGGCAATTATCGGCTGATTCAAACCGACAAATCATATACGGTGCGATATTCGATACCACTAACGACAAAGAAGAGGAAAGAAAAAAACTGGACTTTATCAGTATCGCAAGCCATGAATTGAAGACTCCTTTGACTTCGCTGATTGCCTATATACAACTGTTACTTGCAAGGGAGCAGACACTCAGTTCGGAAAAACGGCTACAATATCTCCATCAGTCAAATGAGCAGGCTACACGCATGCGTGGATTAATCGAGGGTTTCCTGAATGTATCTCAGCTCAATGAGGGAAAATTATTGCTTCACAAAAATACATTTCGCATCTGCACACTGATAGATTACATCCGTAACATCTATTCACTAAAACCCATCAAGCATCTTATTCACTATACCGGAGCAACCCATTCCAGACAGGAAATTATTGCTGATCGTGATAAGATCGAACAGGTGATCATTAATTTCATCGATAACGCCATTAAATACGCTCCGACCAATTCAACCATTATCATGGATGTCCTGGTGGATGATGATTATTTCAGTGTAAAAGTCAGCGACCAAGGAAGAGGCATCAGTGACAAGCACCAAAAGCAGATTTTTAATAAATTCTATCGGGTGAATGATTCAACAGACAGTTACGCCTCTGGATTCGGCATCGGATTGTTTATCTGTCGTGAAATTATCCAAAAACATCAGGGAGAAATTGGTGTGGACAGCACACTCGGTGAAGGTTCGACATTCTGGTTTAAGGTCCCTATCCATTGTCAGGAATTACCTGTAACTACAGCGCATAAAGCCTCTAAACAGGATTGATTAATGCTTTGCTTGCACCGAGGAAGACCATATTTCTTTCTGAGAGCTTGATTCGCTATCACCAGCAGGAATCAGCTGTAGCGTATAAAATGTACGAGCAGGATTGATAAAGGCTACGCTTCTGCTTGCACTGTGCGGGGATCGTGGATCTTAAAAAAAACAACAGTAGTAATACATTATTACCGAAAAGAGCAACAACTGTACGTCAATTGTACAGCTGTTGCTTCATACTTTATCAGTCTTCTCTAAAGACTATTTCTTTTTTAGCTCCTGCCCCGCGATATCTTCCCAACGGTAATAGTGAAAAGTCTTATCATCACTCATGGCAACAAATAAACCATGCTGAAATGTATCGTTTAGACGGGAAGAAACGACATCCGAACCATCACTTTGCATAGCCATAACAGGCACCGTTTTCAAATGAGTATGTTCAAATGGGTTTGCCTTTGTACCCTCACGGCTAAAAACCTGAAAGCGGTTAGCTCCCTGATCGGACACCAAAATATAGCCCGTACTATCCGTCAATTTATAAATCGAAATACCTTCATGGTCTTCTTTGAAACCTTCGGTCGCAAACAAAGCCAACTGTTGATTTCCCTTCGCAGGATCTGCATAATACTGCTTCACCCCCACTTGTTCATCCGAGTAGTAGATATAGCCCAGTTCATTGTCTATAGCGATAGCTTCAATTTCTTTCTTTCCACTGAATGAACCAAACTTACGGACTAAGGTGGCCTTCACAGCACCGGCACCATTATCCGTCAAGAGATATTGGCCCAAGTAACCCTCTTTGGGACCATTTTTTCTTCCCACAATGGCATAGATTTCCCCTTTCGGTGAGGTATAAAGTGCTATTCCCATCAGATCCCTGAAATCAGGTTCGGTCTCCCCTACAAACATATCCAATCCACCCTGATCGATTGGTTTCATATCTGGCAACGAGAATACGCGTAGTTTATGTGTCATACGTTCTGTTGTCACAGCGATATCGACAGGTTTCCCTCCGATGATCAAACCATAGGCGATATCCACATTATTTGGGCGTTTCAAATTTGAGACTACCTTATCTTTGACAATTTTACCTTGTAAATCGTACACAAATAAAGCGCCATCTGCATCTTTGTCCGTTGCGATAACCAGACTTTTGCTGGGATCGGTTTTATTGACCCAGATCGCCGGATCATCGGAATCATAACGTACCGCCTCGGTAACAAAAACAGGTTTAATGGAGTCTGTTGCTATCGTATTTGTCTTTGAGTTATTACATGAGACCTGCAGTAATGTCGATGCTGTCAAGCCAAAAAATAGTATTGTTTTTAACGTTGTTTTCATGTTGAATTAATTAAAATTTGGCACCAAAAGCACCAACATAAGTTGCAGGTTGTGGAGAGCTATAAGATAAACCATTTGATAGGGTCAATCCGTCTATAAAATGTGGTTTGAATGATAACGTACCAGCTTTCAAAGCGGGTGAATTTCCTTGTAGGTGGAAATCCCAGGCTGCATTAAACACATAGTTATCACCGGGAGTTTCTAATGGATAGTTCACAAATTTAGGGTTGTTTTCCCCTGCCAATTTGCCCCTGACATCATTGGTACCTTCAACGATATCATTCTTTCCGACCTGAAATTGATCCACCGTCAATTGATCATAACCATAATACCAATTGTTGCTTGATACCGAGCGCTTATCTTCGGGCTTCTTGGGGTCGCGTTTAACCCCAAATCGCGTATTGGCGAACAGATTATTGTACACTTCCGCTTTAACAGATGCCTCCAACCAAACCGAACCACCTTTTGCTGTCGGCCGACGCCAGCCCGTATTCAGCATGGTATTGTTGTAAACGATGATATGTGCCTGTGGTATTCTGTCTCCTGAATTGGATAGCTTTAAGGCATTGGTATTGACGCTGTAGACCAAATTGTAGGCGACATCAGCGAGACAACCCGATTTAAAGTTCATGGCTTCACCTCCAGTGACGCCATTCGAGAAGAAACGATTATTAGCAAAGATAATTTTACCACCTTCAATATAGGTGCAATCTTCATGAAAATGACTGATTGTGCTATTTTGAACAATCAGTTTCCCATCAATATTGGAAAACCATAATGCGGGTAGCGCTTCACCAGCTGTCTTTTTATATAATCCCATTTTGACAGACATTGAAGCATCTGAAGTAACTGCTCCCCCATATTCGATAATTGTATGGTCTAAAACTAACTCCTGACAACTAGGTGCCGCTAAAATACCACCCCAAAGCTTTCCAAATTCATTGGTTTTGGATTTGTATTTATCTTCTACGGTAAATTTCACCGGATTTTCAGCTGTACCTAGCGCATATAGATTTCCTAACACCACGATTTCAGCTTTACCAACAGAGTCCATTAACACCGTCACGCCCTCCTCAATGGTCAATGTTTTTCCTTCGGGAATAATAATATCTCCTTTAATATGCTGGATACTCCCCTTACTCCAAACGCCGGAAACTTCACCAATAGCACTACCATTGGCATCAGAAGTATCCACGTCAATATTTGCCTTTTCACAGCCCGCTAACAATGCGATTGAAAGAGCTGTAAACAATAAAATATTGTTATTTTTCATCTGTATATTTCATTATGAGCATGTGCTCGATTTATTTAATTATAATATGCTAAATGCTTCACAAACCTATTTATTCAGATTATAGCGTAGACCTAGGATATAATTCTGGCCATATAAATCCTTCCGAATAAGCGTATTACCACCCTGTACGAGCTTTTCCATAATCTTATCATTCTCAGGATTTGTCCCCTTCACATACAGCTCCATAGGGGTATTTAGGATATTATTGGCTTTGGCGAAAATTGCCCATCCTGCACGGAATTTCTTTTCCACAGAAGCATCAAGTTGAATAAATCCCTTTTGCCATAAATCATTATTCAAAAACTGGGAAACGGTATTGATCCGAGATCCGGTATAAGATCCAGCCAATTGTCCTTCCCAACCTTTGTTAGCATCTTTGTATAACAAGGATAAATTAGCTATATGTGCTGCTTGCCCATAAAGAGGGCGAGTTTGATCCAAAAAGATAGGATCAGGATCCTGTGTAACTTCGTTCGTCTTACGGGTCATTTTAGTAGTCGTGATACGCGAATGCGTGTAAGTATAATTTGCCTTAACACCAAATTTCTGGATATACTTAATATAATCAACCTCTAAGCCGAAGTTTTTAGCAGTTCCAAAATTTCCAGGTGTATAGTATACGTCCTGCCTGCGTACCTCATCAGGCTGAAAAGTGTACTCGATAGGGTTTTTAATCTTTTTATAAAACATACCCACAAGAAATTGTGATGACGCTTCTGGGAATAATTCGTAACGTAAATCAAAATTATCGGACAACGCGTGTTTCAAATCTGGATTTCCTCGTTCCATAAATTCCTCATTGACAACACTAGATGGAACAATTTCGTAAAAACCAGGGCGGTTTAATGCCCGATAGTAAGCTGCATGAAGTTGTTGCTTTTTGTCCAAATGATATTTAATCGTTAAACTCGGCAACCATTCTGTATAAATCTGGGATCCCTTAGGTCTCTTTTCTCCAGCAGGGAATAATAATTTATACCCTTGATTCGTATGTTCCATACGTATACCTCCGATCATTTGAAGCTTGTCATTCTCATAGTTGAACATGCCGTAAACCGCCGTCGTTTTTTCATCAGCATCGTAGGTCAATGCATTAGCAACAGCACCAGTAGCGTTACTGACTGTCAATTGGAGATCCGTATATTTCTGAAAATCAACCCCATATTTATATTTTGCCTCATCAGAGATCGGAGAAAGGTTATAATTATTATAGAAGCTGCTCCGTTGTTTGTCACGATATAAACCACCAGTGGAAATCTCCAGTTTGTTTTCTGCCATCGGAACTTTATAAGCGAGGTCCCAATAACCGGCTCGATCCTCATCGGTATTACGCTCCCAACGGTAAGTCACTGGCGACTTGTTTACGAGAGAAGTCCGTCTACGTTCGAAGTTCTCTTCTACTCCATCTAAGCTAATTGTCGTGTTCTGCGGCAACTCATTGCGCGCCGAAGACAAAACACCCGACCAACGAAAATTCAAACGATTATCCAAAAAATGATGATCGCCTTGGAGATTACCAGTGTAGATCTGTTGTTGTGTCTTCCTGCTACGGGTCACATAGGTCAGCTCTGACTTACCGATACTTGGATCGTACTGTCCATTGTAAATGGTATTGACCGCATCACGTAATTGGAGGTTGTTCAAATTCACGTACATCTGATAAAAACTCAGCCGATGGTTTGGGTTGAATCGATAATCAATTTTGTTATGCAGTCCCAAGCGTTGTTGCTGTTCATCATACTGTCGGTCACTCTGTTCAGTAATGACCGCATTGGGATTGATATCAACGACAGAAGATTTGTAGAAGATAGAACGACTGCCGCGATGAAGGTTCTGATAACTTGCTCCTAGTATGACTCCCAACTTATCATCTAAATAGCGATTTCCAATCGTTAGATTGCCGATAAGATCTGGTGATGGCTTTTTATACGTATAATCCAACGTTCCCTTATCAAAATCAGTAGAAGTAGCATTATAATTTTTTCCATGCAGTTCATAAGGAGATTTTGACGAAACCCCGCTGGTGGAAAAGCTTCCAAAATCCCCATTAAAATACCGTTGGCTATATCCTGTAGCTAAGTTGGCCTGAAACAATAATTTACTTGGAGCAGATTTCATAACCATATTCACGACACCACCAATGGCATCAGCCTCCATATTTGGCGTCAGGGATTTGTAAATTTCCAGTCGCTCCAACATATCCGATGGGAACAGATCCAAGGGCACATAACGGTATTTGTTGTCAGGACTGGGGACTTTTACGCCATTGACCAATGTCGTATTATAACGTTTGTCCATTCCTCTTAAAATAGCATACTGCCCCTCACCATTTGAATTTCGTTCGATTGAAACACCCGAAACACGTTGCACAACATTTGCCACTGTAATATCTGGAGATATCTCAATTGCCCGAGCTGATACGACGTTCATGATCTGTGAGGCATTCTTTTCTAGTCGACGAGCGCTTGGATCATCATCGCCGCCATTTCGCTTTCCTTTAACAGTTACCTCCATTAAAGTTTGTTCACTTGAGGTAAGCTGAAAAGTAAAATGAGGCGTATTCTCTGTTTTAATCTCAATTTCTTTAATCAATTCAGTATAGGCCACATGTCGAATATGGACTTTATCTGTACCTGCGGATAGTCCTTTGAATTCAAATGAACCATCCAATTGTGTCTTGGTTGACAAACCACTTTGTTCGAGGAACACGGTAGCACCGACAATGGCTTCCCCTGTTTGTCCATCCAGGACTTTCCCCTTGATCTTGGTCGCATAAGCGGCGCCGATCGAAATACTGGAGGCAAGCAATACCGTTAAAACGTTTTTCATTTTTAATAGATTATTATGAATCTCTGATTGTTGCTTCAAATATGACAGCCTGTAACAGATTCACAAAATCTTTGGCGTTACAAGAAAGAAACAAGCCAAAACCCAGACTAGACAAGAGGGAAACAAAAACAAATAAACTACTGAAATAAAAGCATTTACAACAACAATAAGCGCCATTAACCTTCCATTACCCTTATGTTAAGAAATTATGAAATACCAAGTAGATACCCCGCGAGATCCTCACCCTGTTCCAATTTTAGTTTTTTCCTTAACCGATGCCGGGCTACCCGAAGACTATCCTGTGATATCCCTAGCAGGATCGCGATGTCTGTATTGTTGAGATTGATTTTCAGCAATGCAATCAGGCGCATATCGGCAGCGGTCAGATCAGGAAATAGCTTGATCAGTTTTTCAAAGAAACTATGATGTACGCGTTCAAACGTGCCCATAAACTCTTTCCAATGGCTACCTTGCGTAATATGTTCACTGATCTGTTGTACCAGCCGTTGCATAGGCTTCTTTTGATCCCGTCGATCGTCTTTGACCAGGACTTTCAATTCGTCGCGAAGTTCTTCCAGAAATTGATTGCTGCGGATGAGATTGAGTGTATGGGATGTGAGTTCCTTTTCCTTCAGTGTTAACTCCTGTTTGAGCTGCTTATCTTCCAACAGCTGGTTTTTAAGCGCTATTTCCGCCAATTCACGCTCCGCTTCCTGTTTCCGTGATTCAGCGATCTGAGTTTTGATCCTTATTTTCTGCCGGCTATAAAGGACATAGGATAATACACTCAATAAGATCAATACCACAATCGTGCCGAGCAGCAGGATCGAATTCATCCGTTTGTTTGTCTGTAGTTTTTCTATTTCCTCGGCCTTTTGATTCATATCATACAGTGCCTGGAAAAATGCTGTGTGTCGTGCCCCATCCACACTATAAAGCTCCAACACCAATTTTCGGCTTCGCTCAGCATAGAAATAAGCGCTATCCATCTGCCCGCTCAGGGCATACGTTTTGCTGAGATCTTTTGTTGTTGATGCCATTTGATAGACATCTGCGAGGTTCTCCGCTAGGCGAAAAGCAAGTTTGGTCAGCTGAATACTTTCGGTATATTTATCTGTTTTTCTAAAAATATCGCCCATATTATTGATCACCACAATCTTTCCATAGTTATCCTGTGTTTCCTGATATAAATTGTTCGCTTTTTCAAAATGTGCATAGGCACTATCATATTTCCCTAGATCCTCATAGATACTGCCCAAATTTTCATGAATCTTGGCTTCCCCATTACGATTTGTCTGCTCACGGTAGATCGCCAAGGCCTGTTTTTGATAGACAAAGGCCGAATCATAGTGTCCCTCCTTTTCAAAAAGATGCCCCATATTTCCCAGTACAGAGGCCTCGCCATTTCGATCATTTTCGCTTTTGAATGCGTGTAGCGCCTTGTTAAAGTATTCCTTTGCCAACTGATGGCGCTTGTTGAAAATATTGAGTTCACCGATATCGCTCCAGTTGGATCCCAGTGCCTGTTTCGCGTTGAGCTGGATGTAGATGCGGTCTGCCTGAAAGTAATAGTCCTGTGCCTGGGCATAATGCCCCTGATTCACGCATAACCAACCTATTGTCTGCAGGCAATTTCCCTGCAGCAGTAGATCGCGGTCGTTTATGGCTTTCGCATAACGTTTTTTCACTAAGGTAATCGCCGAATCTGGATAATTTTGACTTAATACCCGAATCTCTTTAAATGAATCAGCTTGTGCCGTAGTCAACTGTGAGAAAAAAACCTGTACCAGAAAGAAGGTCGAAAATATAATATTGTAAGAAATTCTCATTTTTGCCGTAAATAGTCTCCGCGTAAATTTAAGCGTTAGCATGTTAAGAGAATATTAAATCCGATTAAACTTAATATATATCTGCAGTCCTGTGGGCAGGATATTTTATACGAAAGTACCTCTTTTCTCTGCTTATTTATTGCTATTTCTTTGGTATTTTATTGCTATTTCTTTGGTTATTTGTGGGTTGTTCTTTGCCATTTCTAGGCCAGTTCTTCGAGACTTCTTCGTACTTTCTAGGGACCTGGCTTGCTATTTCTTTGCTGTTTCTTTGCTGTTTCTTTGCTGTTTCTTTGGTATAATGGCAATAAAACACCAAACAATTAACCTCCAACAGGCCTTGTTGGACGCATCTTGCCTGCACCGAAGTCCCTGTCATACACGAAAAAACGACCTAACAAGATAAAAGCAAACGACTTAGGGTTGAACTATTGAAAAAGATCCTATAAGGGACTACCTTCAGAAACAGTAAAAAATAAGGGGTATCCGATCTTCATATCGGATACCCCTTAGTACTTATTGATTTATTAAATATTAATACAGGCGCACTACATGACCTTTTGCTCAATCTTAGTTAAATATCACTAATCCTTACAGAGAAGCGGACCTAAGCCAAAAGCAATATAAAATGAAATCATATTAGCTATCAATCACCAGATTTAAGCTCGATCATCGGTGTTATGCGTTCTAAAATATCAAAAGCGACCTCCGCCATCTTATTCCCTTTATTGTCCAACAATGGGTTTACTTCGACAATCTCCAGACAACCAACTTTTTCGGAACGTATGATTTCTTCCAATATCAGGACGATTTCCTTTGGCATAAACCCCTTGGGAACAGGCGTCCCAGTACCGTCTGAGATCAATTCGCTATCCATGCTATCCACATCAAAAGAGATATAAATCATATCGCAGTCCTGCAAACGGATCAATGCTTCAGCCACACAGTCTTCAATTCCTCGTTGGCGAATTTCTTCGACACGGTAATTTTTAATTCCCAAATGCGCAATCAAAAGATCTTCTGGTTCCTCAGTATCCCTGACACCAAAATAGATTAAACTCGCTGGTTGTATCTTTTCTGCCGGACCGGCAATACGCTTCAGCTTATTCCAGAATTCCTGCGTTGATTGATCAATTTCATTAATTTTACAGGACAGGTTATCTTCATTCAACATGGCTGCCAAGGGCATGCCATGCATGTTGCCAGAAGGTGTCGTATAAGGCGAATGAATATCTGCATGGGCATCTACCCAAATCACACCCAATTTTTTATCGGGATAAGCCGACTTGATACCGCTGATTGTCCCCATTGCCGAAGAATGGTCACCCGAAAATACCAAGGGGAAATTACCAGCCGACAGACTATCTTCCACTGTAGAGGCCACCTGCTTACATTGTTCGTAAATCTGTTGGATATGTTTACCGAAAGGATGGTTATCATTTTGGTAAATGGAACTATTTCGTGTAGGCACATCCACAAAGGGATAATTGATAAAATACTGACTTCCCTTGTTGATCGCCGCAATCTCAATAGCATCTATACCAAGGTCAGAACCTCGGGTACCCGCACCAATATCCGATCTGTTTTTGATCAATTCAATCATTTTCTTCATCGCGCAGTCACATTAGTCAACGATCGTTCGATTATCTCCAGGCAGCTGTCAATCTGACTTTCCGTAATGACCAATGGCGGCGCCAAACGGATCTTGTTGCCATGGGTAGGTTTTGCCAAAAGACCATTTTCCTTAAATTTCAGGCAAATATTCCAAGCTAGATCACTCTCTTCGCTAGCATTGATCACAATAGCTGTCAATAGTCCTTTGCCTCTGACTTCGGTAATCATATCCGATTTAGCCGCAATTTTTCGTAACCCCTCCAAAAACAGATCCCCCATTTGACGGGCATTGTTGATCAGATCTTCATCCAGTACAACCTGGAGCGCTTCCATCGCTACCGCACAGGCCAGTGGATTACCACCGTAGGTAGAACCATGCTCGCCCGGTTTGATACATAACATAATAGCATCATCTGCCAATACCGCTGAGACTGGCAATACACCTCCAGACAGCGCTTTTCCCAATATCAATACGTCCGGTTTACTCGCACTGTCCGCATCATCAATGGCATAAGAAGCCAACATGCTTCCAGTTCTTGCAATACCTGTCTGGATTTCATCCGCAATAAAGAGTACATTATAGGTTGTACACAACTGGCGTACACGTTTCAAATAATCTGCATCCGGAACCACAATTCCTGCTTCACCCTGAATCGGCTCAACAATAAATCCGGCAATATTTTTATCCTGTTTAAACAAGGCTTCCAATGCCGCAATATCATTGTAGGGCACCAATGCAATTCCTTCCACGAAAGGACCAAAATCGTTGGTTGCAGTCGTATCGTTTGAAGCAGATATCACCGAAATGGTACGTCCATGAAAATTATCTTTGGCAAAAACTATTTTAGCCTGATTTTGAGCAATACCTTTGACCTGATATGCCCATTTGCGACAGAGCTTCATCGCTGTTTCAACAGCCTCAACACCCGAGTTCATAACCAAAGCTTTATCGAAACCAAATAGCTTACAGATCATTTCCTCAAAATCACCCAGCTTATTGTTATAGAAAGCACGTGAAGTCAAAGTCAACTTCTGAGCTTGATCTGTCAACGCAGCAATAATACGTGGATGACAATGCCCCTGATTGACTGCTGAATACGCCGACAGGAAATCAAAATAAGACTTACCATCAACATCCCATACCATCACACCTTCTGCCCGTTCCAACACAACCGGTAAAGGGTGATAGTTGTGTGCTCCATATTTTTCTTCCTTGGCAATAAATGCCGCGCCGTTTCCTTGTTTAGATACAATACTCATAATTTGGATTTTATTTCAAATAATAACAAATATACAATTTTTACTATTTTTAAGGTAAAATAATAGAATTTAACACTAAATTAGCGTTAAAATATTAAAATTAACTTTTAAACCTACATAACAATGAACGGCATAGATGAATTTGACCTTCAAATTTTAAAATATCTGGATGCGGATGGCCGAATGGCGTACTCGGCTATTGCAACTGCATTAGGCGTATCCAACACCATGATCCATCAACGTATCAATCGTCTCATGGAGCAAGGGATATTAACAGGCATAAAACCCGTATTAGATGAAAAAAGATTAGGTTATGATTGGGGAGCTTTTACAGGTCTCAGTCTCGAAAAAGATCATGATTCAAGTCGTATCATTGCCGAGCTGAAAAAGATCCCTGAAGTTACGGAATGTTATTACATCACTGGAAACTACACCTTATACGTAAAGATTATCGCCAAAAACCATGAACATATGCGTCAGTTGCTTTATGAAAAAATTGATAACATTCCGGGTATTGCAAAAACAGATTCTCTCATCGAATTAGGATGTGCATTTAAACGCAATATTATCCTTTAGCAACAATAGCAAGCTCAACTGGTCTTGAATCTCAGACAGCAATATTGGATTCAAGACCTTGTTATTGTTTTCCGATATTTGCCAGCTCCTCCTCTGTCCAATAAATAAGTTCCCGTAATACAAACACATTTTCATAGCTTCCCAATCCATCTATATAATCCCACAGATTGCCTTCAACTTTAACCGGCCTGCCATGGTGCAGTATATCATACCCATTATCCAACCAATTTTGTATCTGCTCTTTATCCATCTTTATATGATCTTATTGTTAATATTTATTTAAAACGATTACTTCAAATATAAGGCATTTTTATCAGGGAAATAAGTCTCCGGATAAGAAAATTCAAATTCTATACTTTATTAAAAAACAACATATCAGCGACAAGTTTTCAGTTCGAATTAGGTAATTTTAGGATTAAATAAAGTATATTCGTATAAAACCAAATTGTATAATTATGGCAGATTTTTTCTATGTTGGCTATGAAGGTGAAGATGAATTACTCGAACTCGTAGCTGTATCGACCATCCAATCGCTACTGTATTTTCAGGACGCCGATCAAGAAGATTTTACGACAATAAAAACGGCTATCGATCAAAACTTCATTGTGGAAGAAGATCTGATCACCGTAGCCGACGCCCTGAGACTGGATCAATCCATCGTACGTTTTACACCCGGAAAACCAAATTACAAAGATTAGAGATTCTGATGTAAAACTATTGCTTATCATAGCAGTATTGCTGTCCCGATTGACAGAGATAGCCTGTCGTTCATTTGATGTAAAACAAAAAAAATCAACAACATGAGAGCAGTTTTAATTGGTGGTTCCGGCGCAACTGGAAGAGTACTTGTTCATGAACTATTAAAGTCTACTGATTTCACCGAAGTCGTCGTCCTCTTACGTCGCAAGAGCTTTGATGAACAACCCAAGTTACAACAGATCATTATAGACTTCAGTAAACTCCAAGAGTTTGAACAGGAGATTCACGGCGATATTGCTTTTTCCTGCCTGGGTACCACAGTCAAAGATGCAGGTAGTAAAGAAGCACAATGGAAGGTAGATCATGACCTTAATCTACAGTTCGCAGCACTGGCCAAGAAAAATGAAATCCCCTGCTTTGTATTACTTTCGGCGGTCAACGCAGACGCTGAATCAAAGATTTTCTACAATCGGATGAAAGGGAGTCTGGAGCAACATGTGAAAGCGTTAGATTTTGGTAAACTTATTATTGTACAACCCGGCGGCTTGATCCGTCCCAACACCGATCGCCTAGGCGAAAAGATCGGCATAAAGGCATTACGCGCTTTTAACCGTATCGGCCTTTTTAAGAGCTATGAAGCGCTACCCGTTGCCACAGTTGCCCAGGCAATGATAAAGTCCATTCATGCCCGCAAAGAACGCATCAATATCATCTCAGTTGAAGATATCAACCAGCTATCAGACACTGCGAACCAAGGGTAACGTAAAAAGTATTCATAACAATGAATTAACAATAAGCTAATTCGGGCTTATTAATTTGCCGTCATTTATTTTATTTATCACACTAATGAAAAAACGCTTTTTATTCCTTTTTCTCTTTGCTTTTATTTATGTATTTCCGGCTTTTAGCCAAGAAGCAAAATATATCTTTTTCCTCATCGGTGACGGAATGGGACTCAATCAAGTCAATCTGACCGAAATACACCGTGCCGAACTGCAGCAAAAAAACAGTACGGTACCTTTGGTTTTTACGCAGTTTCCCCATGTTGGTTTTGCTTCCACGCACTCCCAATCCAACGGTGTTACCGATTCTGGCGCTGGCGGTACAGCTCTTGCCGTCGGTAAAAAGACGAAAAATGGTGTTATCGGAATGGACAGTACCGGAACAGTACCACACAAAAGTATCGCTTATGCAGCTAAGGAAAAAGGAAAGAAAGTCGGTATCATCACGAGTGTGAGTATAGACCATGCTACACCTGCTTCGTTTTACGCCCATCAGCCCGACCGGGATATGTATTACGAAATTGGCAAAGAAATTATCAGCTCCAATTTTGACTTCTTTGGTGGATCCAATTTCCTAAAACCCGAAACAACCTTTGATAAACAGCCAGCCCCTTCTCTTTTCCCCCTATTTGAAAAAGCAGGATATAAAGTTTTAAAGGGAAAAGAGGCCTATACGCATCATCCCCGCAAATCTGACAAAATTATTCTCATAAATACAGATGGCACTGCAACAGATGCGCTAAAATATGCCATAGATCAAAAACCATCTGACCTCAAGCTAGCGGATATTACCGCTGCTGCAATCCAATCTTTAGAACAAAACAATAAAAATGGATTCTTTTTGATGGTTGAAGGTGGAAAAATAGACTGGGCCTGCCATGCAAATGATGCAGCCACCACCATCCAGGAAGTATTAGACTTTAATTCAGCGGCGGAACTTGTATATGAATTCTACAAGAAACACCCCAAGGAAACACTTATTGTGGTCACTGCTGACCATGAGACTGGTGGATTGGGCATCGGCAACGGTAGCTCTACTTTAAAGACAAAATTACTGGCTAATCAAAAATTATCGCATGCCGAGCTTTCAAATGAAATTGGTCACCTGCGCAAAAACAAAGCAAATGCAACTTGGGATGACTTAAAAAATCTGCTTTCTACGCATACAGGCCTGTATAACCAGGTAAAAGTCAATGCGGATGACGACAAATCACTACAAGAAGCCTATCGACGAAGCTTCGTTGACCATCAGAATGAAACAGCAAAAAGTTTGTACGCCAGTGATGACAAAATCGCGGCTTTAAGCATTGCCATACTAAACCGTATGGGATCAATTGCTTGGGCTTCCAACAACCATTCAGCAGCTTATGCACCCGTTTATGCCATTGGTGCAGGCGCAGAACAGTTCAACCAAAAAATGGACAACACCGATATACCGAAGAAAATAGCGATAGCTGCCAAACTAAGCTTAGACTAAAAACAAAAAATCCCCAAGAAATTCTTGGGGATTTTTTTGAGCCTCTTATCGGAA
>NZ_JBWKUH010000035.1:0-47983 GCF_059420745.1 Sphingobacterium sp. GW821-FHT03E03 | reverse complement strand
AATACATTTTGCATAACAACAATATAATGACCTTTTTGTAATTCTCAGTAAAAATAAAAGGCCCCATAATAAATCAGATGTTGGCTGATTATGAACAGGCAAACGAAGAGGATCGCTATTTCAGTATAAAGAATGTTGAGGATTGCGCAGACGATTTAGATCAATATATTGAGCTGCTGCTGAAGAGCAATAAGCAACAAAAGGAAATCTCTAAAAGCATAAAATGGATTTTTAAACAGCTTTCCACATTTAAACAGGAGCAGGAGGATCTTGAATTTCTTTGGGGATTTATCTATAATGGCTATACCGAGGAGCTCAGCAATTTTATTCTGGAAGCCGCCTTTGTATTCGGGATGAAAAGAGCCAAGTCCAAAATAATCAAAACGAATAATTTTTATCTGAAGCATAACCCACACAGCTTAGATGCATTCAGATTGTATATTGGTTCAACGGCCAACAACGGTGTTATTTTGGAATACAGAAAAGACAAGGGCTGTTTTGAGTTTGTTGAAAATCCTTATGGCGATAGTTATGGCATGTCAGTTTTCGATTTGCAGGTCAATGACAATTATACCGAACTGTCTTTTGATGTACTGACTGCTGGTGCTTTTAAGACGATCGTTCTAAAAGCACAAAAACCTGTAGATAGCATACTATTACAAGCGATAGGCACTTTAAACAACAAAAATGCCTTTCTACCTCCCCCAGAGCCAAATTTTTGCAATTTGGAACTGGAACTTACTAAAGGGGTTTTGACATGTCTTAAGACACTTAACTACGATAAAAATAACAGTATCATCAATATGTTTACTGAAGGGACTGGCATGAAAATCTTGGTACAAGAACTTGATGCAAACAATAAATTTCAGCATAGTGATGATTTAGCATCACATCCGGCGATTGTAAGCGAAAAGTTTATCGTAATTTATGCGGTGCCAAACTGGAAATACTTTGAGATCGATCAATTGACAATGACTGGTACGACTGTGTCTGTGAGAACAGGAAGTCAAAAATTTGCGTACGAAAATGAACAACGGAATAATGTGATCGCAACAGAGATAGAAAGCCTGACGTTAAACTATGAGCTGAGAACCTATGATTTTATATGGACAATTCTCGCAGACGTTCTTCGACAACGGGAGGAATTTAAATCAAGATTTGATAACTAAGTTAAAAAGGGAAGCATATATGATGGAAAAAGATTATCAAAGCACCTATATTGAATGTGCTGATGCATGTCGAAAAACGGGTAATTCGAAAGAAGGTATTGCAAAAATGTATGATCTGCTCTATCGTTTACAACAAGCAGATCGAACAAAAGATCAGGATTTGATACTTGTTAACGTATATACATTTTTGGGCTATCATCAATCGGCTTACGATCTGGCAAAGTTATATATGGAATTGGCGGATAGGAAAAATATCGCCAAACTTTATACGCTGGAGTCAAAAGCAAAATCTCATCAGAATAATTTTATAATAAAAGACCTCAGAAAGCTTAAACATAGAAATACCCCAATTGCACTTCAACCTGTGGATTTTGTTGTATCTGCGATTGATGAAAATCTTATTTGCATAAAAAAAGATATTATCGTATTCAACAAGATCGTTAAAGCAGAAAAGGTGAAAGTATTTATCTATGCTATATGTAAACCGGAGGATTATATTGATCGGATCAATGACTATCTTTTTTGGATGGCTGATTGTCAAAAAAAACTGATCCTATTTTATAACCAGGAATTAGCTGGCGGCATGCCGCAAAAAGCCGATATAGATTGGTATGACACGCTGGAGGTATTAGGGCTAAAAATTATCATAAGTGATAATGGCTGTCTATATGCCGAGGTAGCCATTGGCGATGAGTATATGCCCGATCATATTTTGGATGTTGGAATGCAAGAGCGTGAAATACTAACGATGCAATATGATGGATAGTTTTTTTTGAAATTTTAGTGTCTTTAGGTTGATTATTTTTCTTTAAATATGTTTATTTTACTGATATTATTTCGTTTTAATATTTTTAATTTAGTGTATTGTGTAAATTTCTGAATCTATGTGTAAACCTAGGGCTTGCCTCGGTGTGCTATTCATTGCTTTTTTCTTGGGCTCATGCAAGAAAGAGGCAAAAAATAACGGTGAAGTTGAGAAACCAATAGAACCGGTACTGGAACTTACCAAACAAGCATTGTCCTTTTCGGAATTCAGTACTGACGAAGATATTATGGATCAGATTTTCCTGGGTAATATGTTCCGTGTGGACACAATTGATGGAGATACAAGGCTCAAGTTGGAACTATTTACAAAGTATACAAAGTTGCCAGTTCGTATTTCTTCTGGATTATACGTTGGGACTTCGCTGGAATTACCTTCGTTTGCGGCAACGCGCCGGTATAGTGAAAAAATGGAAAAACTTGCTTCTATTTATGATAAATTTATTCCAGGTATCTGGCATCCCATTTCAGATTTCAAGACACTGGTCGTACCATTTGGTTTTCAAAAAGATATTTTGGCTCTTTTGAATAGTGTAAAGGATTTAGGAAAGTCCGATTCCAAGGTTGGTGCAGGTCAATCAGCCATTATTTCCTTTAGTAATCAGGCGACTTATAGCATTGATATGTCGTTGCCTAAGCCTGAGGAACTGATTTCTATGGATGAAGCGAAAACCTTGGCTGATGCTAATCTCTATTATGTAAATACCGTGGTTTATGGACGTACTTATATGTTGGTTGCGAAGGGACCTGATTCTGAGCAGCAGCTAGAGGAGACAATGGGGGTAGTTTTCTCGAATAAAGAACTTAATTCGTTGCAAAAAAACATATTGGGCCGAACGACCCTGTTTGTTTACCTCAGAACAGGACGGTCAAAAGAAAAAGCTCCTATTGAAAGCGACAGGTGAACGCGAGATATTTCAAGCAATGGATAAGTTTGTGAAGGCGTACGAAGATACGAAGAACGAATATGCTTATCCGGTGATGTACTCGCTCCGAAGTTTACGAAATTTAGGCAAATTTGAGCACAATTTCATTTATGAATGGTCCGTCCCTGCTGCTAAATAAAAGACTTTTCGGAATTTGTTGAGCGTACACGTTTTACGAAATTAGCAGGATTGATCCGCAGTTTGTTTGTTAAAAAATAAACTGCGGATTTTTTTTACACTGGATGAGTTGTATCCGCGTTTTGTGTCTTTCACATGATCTTGGTAATTCTGTGAGCTGATTTGTCTCAATCCTTGCGAATATTAAATGGATATTATCGGATTTTAAATGGACCTAAATACAAATCTATTGTTGTCTATATTTGATCGTAAATAATTTTTTAAACCAGGTGAAACCCTAAATAAAAACACAATGAAAATGGAAGAGTATAATTATAAATATTTTACGCAGGACGGCAGTAGATATACCTCTAAAAGGATTGGTTATTTTGCGCTTTGCTTAGCTTTATTCTGGCTATTTATGGCCATTGGTATTTTAATCGGAGGAATTAAAGATGGAAATATTTTTGGTGAAAAGAATTGGTATTGGATCTTTGGGCTTATTGTCTTTTGTGTGCAGATTAGGATCTTTGCCCAGCAGATGACCATCGATTGTGCAGCGGGCACAATGAGCAAATCTTATTTTGGGCTATTCAAAAAGGAGATTCGCATCGAAGAAATCCAAAAATTCGAAACCCTCAAACATCTTGCTATTGCCCTACACAATGGAACTGACATCATTGTGGTAACAAAGGATAATAAAAGCATAAAAATGCTGGAGCGTATCGGTAGAACCAAAAATGTGGAACCTATATTGAGGGAAATCCAACAGCTGATCCAATTAAGTCAGCTTAGTTTACAAAGGGTATAGGTGGGTATTTGTTATATGCGGTTTTCGAATTAAATAAATAAAAAAATATAGTTAACAGTTGTATGGAGATTTTTAGAAAAGTAATCGCAATCTTGGGATTAATTCTTCTATTCAGTGGAATGGCTTACTATTTCTTGTTCAGAAGTGATGGAGAGAAGTATCTGGATCAGGGGAAAGAATATTTTAGGGAGGGTAAATACAAGGAAGCCTTGTTTTATTTTGAAAAAGCTGAAGAGTTTGATATTGGAGAAGCATTGAAATATTCGGGAACCATTTACCTGCAATCTGGTGCTCCTCAAAAAGCGATTGTCAAATTTGATAAATATCTACAGATAGGAAAGCCCAGTCACAATGATCGTAAAATGTTGTTAAACGATCTGGGGGTGGCTTATTTTAAACTAAATGTTATTGAAAAAGCAAAGCTCTATTGGAAACAGGCCGCCGACCTCGGAAATATCACAAGCGCCAATAATCTGAAGGAGTTAGAAACGAAACTCGTTGAGTAAAGATATACGTCATTCGGCGACAGCTAACAAAAATCCCATTTTTATCGTTCTCAACGTATAAAAATGGGATTTTCTAATTATGTTATTAGCATCGCCGATAACCTAACGTATCTTTGTATATTCAACATGGAAACGCTATTACATTTGATAGCATTTTATTGCTCCAGCAAGGCTAGTAGTTCCTTCGCACTCTCTTCTGATGAGCCGGGATTTTGGCCGGTAATCAGTTTACCATCTCTGACGACATGACTGCCCCAATCTTCGCCTTTGCTGTAGTGTCCGCCAAGTTTGATCAGTTCATCTTCAACAAGGAAAGGGACGACATCTGTCAACTGTACAGCATCTTCTTCAGAATTGGAAAAGCCTGTTACCTTCTTGCCCTGTACCAATGGACTACCATCGACATTCTTAACAAACCTGAAAACACCAGGAGCGTGGCAAACAGCGGCCACGGGTTTGTTGTGTTTCCAAAATGATTCGATCAAAGCAATGGAAGTCTTGTCATTTGCAAGGTCCCAGAGTGGCCCATGGCCGCCCGGATAGAAGATCGCGTCATAGTCCTGCTCATTAACTTCTGCTAAGACAATGCTGTTTGCCAGTTTGTTCTGAAGTTCCATATCTGCATCAAAACGTTTTGTTGCTGCTGTCTGGAAATCGGGGAGTGCGCTTTTGGGATCAATGGGCGGTTGGCCGCCTTTGGGTGAAGCAATTGTTATAGCAACTCCTGCGTCGGCCATAACATAGTAGGGGGCTGCAAACTCTTCAACCCAAAAACCTGTTTTAGCTCCTGTATCTCCCAGTTGGTCATGTGAAGTCAAAACGACCAATACCTTTAAGTTCTCTTTTTTCATCTTTGAAAAAATTAATTGTTTAAATGATAACACAAAATAGGGCATAAATCGTTAGACCCTTATGTGATATACATCACATTTTAAAGAAAGGTTTGTTTTGGTGACATAGATCACATTATTTGTTGTGATAGAGCCGGCTGAGCGTCTCACGGGAAACCCCAAGATAGGCTGCAATCAGATGTTTTGGCACAAGATTGTACAATTCAGGATATTGGAGCATCAAATCCTCATAACGACTGCGGGCGTCATTATTGAGCAGGGATAGAATTCTTTTTTGCAGACCGATATACCCCTTATTCGAACGCCATCGTAAAAATGTTTCAACCTCATGAATTTCCTTGCATACACGTTCACGATCCTCAGCAAATAGACAAAGCGTATCCGCGACGCTTACACAATCCAGGTTGACCGTTGCTTTCGTATTGTTGTGCAAGGCATTATAATCAGATGCCCACCAGGTTTGTGTGGCAAACTGTAGGATATGCATTTTTTGTTCATCATTGACCACAAAAGTTTTTAGGCAGCCATTGAGGACAAAATATTCACATTCCACCTTATCACCAATGGTGATAATCGATTGTTTCTTTTTAAAGGATACCGGTTTGAAAAAAGAAAAGAAATAATCAAATTGTTCATCATTCAATTGGACGGTTTTATTGATATGTTGCCTGAGAATTTCTCGACCGGTCATAGCTTATCATTATTTAATGAACTAAAATTAAGCAAAATCTCGTAATCCTAGCGCGGTGTATCTCCTTTTGGGAGTGCTTACATCTGCTTGGATATTCACTAGAAAGGGAGGATAGAACAGCATTCTAGTATATATCTTATTACCAAGCTGATATCATGCTATAAATTAAAAGTGAAATAAGACTATTTTTATACCGAATTAACAGGGGGTTAATAGTGAATTACCCCTGCTAACCCCCTGTTAACCCCCTATTAATCCCTTGTAATTATGGTGTTATTATAGGATTTGGGATTAATTAGTTCCGAGCTTGGGCACTAGATAAAGAAGAATACGTTGTTTGCCTAAATCAATGTTCAACCGGTTTAGCAGTGATAAGAAAAACCGATTTTTTTCATTTTTTATTTTGTTTATACAAAGTTATTTTCTACTTTAGTGTTGCCCATCACGGGCACTTTTCATAAAATAGGTTAATAATATGGCTAAAACACCCGGAGTACCCCATGCTATCGGGTGTTTTTTTTATTAAGACTTTTGTTTTCTATATTCATTTGGCGTAAGCCCTCTATGTTTTTTAAATAGTTTTGAAAGATGACTTTCGTCACTGAACTGTAATTCATGTGCAATTTCTCCGAGGCGGATGCTGCTATACCGCAGATAGGTTTCGACCAATTTCAATCGGTAATCGAGTAGGTAATCTTGGTAGGATATACCGGTCTGTTGTTTGAAATACTCACCGAAGTAATTCTTAGCTATACCAAAGTGGGAGGCTATCTCCTGAATGCGGGTTTTCTCTTTGTCTTTGGCATACTGCTGTATGTACGTGATGATCTTTAAAATTGAGAAGGCCTTTTGATTTTTCTGGATATCAGATAGCTCCTGTCCGATGAGATTTCGAGCGATCAAGTTCAAGAGAATGGAAATGCTGTTTCGGATGATGAGGTAATCGCCGGTTTTATTTCTGAATTCTCTTGCAATCTGAAGAACGAGCATTTCGGCAAAATTTTCATCCGATTTTTCCTTGAATACACAGCCCGCACGTGCATGGTAACTGTTGCTGATGTATTGTAGTTTGTATAGGTTTTCACAACTTTCTATCCGATCTGCTTCGAGACGTATTTTATCAACAAAAGCCAATGGGCATTGAATGAATATCAGTTTGGCTTGGGTACTTTCAAAATGATAAGTCTGATGTTGTGGAACAACGATAAATTTCCCAATGTCAAAGGCAAGCGTATGCCCATCATAGGTAAAAGCTCCCTTCCCCTGAATTACATAAACAAAAGATAAGGATGTCTTTGTACGGATGGTCTCCGATGTATTGATCAGTGATAGCTCACGGACTCCGATCCGCTCTGTATGTACGCTCTTCATCTATTTATACGTTATATTCCTTTAAAAGTACAATTTATACGGTATAAATGGAGGTTAATTTTGCATAAAAAATAACTATGGATATTTATAAGAAGCGATGGCAAGCCCTAGGCTTCCTCGTGGCAGGGGCTTTTCTATCTCCTTTGGATTATTTTATTGTCAATATGGCATTACCTGCGATACAGAATGTTTTTGGGGCCAGTGATCAGCAATTACAGCTTGTGGTCGCGATTTATGGTCTGACCTATGCCGCTTTGATTGTTTGTGGTGGACGAATGGGGGATATTTATGGACGCAAAAGAATATTTATATGGGGTCTGTACCTTTTTCTGTTTTCGTCCTTGGCCTGTGCTTTTTCACCGAATATTTCCGTTCTTATTGTGTCAAGATTCATTCAGGGAATAGGAGCTTCACTGCTTGCCCCACAGGTATTGGCTTCTATCCGTGTACTTTTTAATAGTAATGAACAGCCCAAAGCTATTGGTCTTTTCAGCGCCGTATTTGGACTGGCCGCAGTGGCTGGTCAGTTGCTCGGTGGGGTATTATTAATGACACATTGGGGCAATTTATCATGGGAAATGGTTTTTCTGGTCAATGTGCCTGTCACAATTTGTTGCATTATCGGTATTCATTTTACGATGGACAACAATGGTACTGAAAAGGAGTCTGGCATTGACTACAAAGGTGCTTTACTACTGATTATTGCTTTATTGCTGTTGATCTGTCCGCTTATTTTTGGTCGTGGATATCACTGGCCTTGGTGGATATTTGCTGTAATGATGGCCGGAGCGATCTTACTGAATGAATTTTTTAAGCATGAGGTATCTGCTCATCGACTGCAGCGACCTGTTCTGATCGACCCCACTTTATTATACAATCGGCAATTCGCCTCTTGTCTACCAATAATCTTTCTGTACAATTTTACTGCGGGACTGTTTATCAGTTATCCCTACTATTTACAGGAATTCTTACATTGGGATACCATAGATACGGGCTTTGCAATTATTCCCTATGGCATAGCATTCTTCTTGGGGCCACTGCTTGTAGCTAGATTGAGATTGACAACAAATGCATTTATTTATAGCGGATTGACACTGCTCATGGGAGGTTTTTTGGGGACAGCCTTGCTGTTTTATTACGGACAACAACCTTTTTTTGCAACACATATTACGCTGTTTATAGCGGGATTGGGACATGGAACGATGATGCCCGTGATGATGCGTACCGCTATTGCCCTTGTCCCCAAAGATAAGGCGGGACAGGCCTCCGCTCTGGTCAGTATCAGTATGCAGATAGGCGGGGTCACTGGCGGTGCTATCATTGGAACGTTATTCTTTAGTTTGATCGCGACTGTAGGTTTTCCCAAAGCCTTTGCGCTGGCAATAGCAACAATTGCATTGTTTCAGACCATTAGTCTTTTCATCAATGGCAGATTGTTTGAACTGAGAAATAATGCATTTAATACAATTGATAAATAAATTTTAATACAATGGAGAATAAAGAAAAAGCAAAATTGGTATTGGAAAGCTTCTGTACAGACATCGAACTTTGGTTTAGAGGGGGGGCAGGCAAATAGGGAAGAACTATCTAAAAGGATCCTCTCAGGATTTTCAGCTGATTTTGAAATGCTGAGCGGTGATGGTAATCGGATCCCATTGGGCTCGTTTATAACTTGGTTACCCACGGTATACGGTATATTTCCGGATCGTCGAGTATACCTAGAAAATATCGAAATAGCCTGTTCGGATGATCATGCGCTGGCTACGTATGTCGAAATACAATTAACGGGAGAAACCATTACTCGACGCAGGTCGTCTGCTGTTTTTCTGATTAAAGAAGGAAAGGCTTTGTGGTTTCATCTTATCGAGCATTGGTTGTAGCAATCTCCGCGTAGACCCTGAAGCAAAAAAATACTTAAACAGGATAATCATAGGCTGGATACTTGTAACAAAAACGATCCATATCTATGATCCAACGCCCTCCACAGCATGTTGTGAAGGGCGTTTTTGTTAACGATCGACCCATTTGTAAGCTGAATAGATAAGTGAAAAAAACATAGATGTTTGCTAAGATTAGCGTGGTTTGGGCGAAATATTCCGCTTTTATTTGTTGTTGACGGACGTATTATTAAAATATGCCTCTGAAAAACCAAAAAACTAGAAATTATGAAAGAAATTTTAAAAATGCACCTACGGTTGCTCGGAATTGTCTTCATGCTATTGCAATCCCACCATGTTTTTTCGCAAATTAAGATATCAGGGACAGTCATTGACTCCGAGAAAAGAGCTCCTTTGGCAGGAGCTACAGTTGTTATCGTAGGGGCGCAAGGAAATTCAGCGTTTTCTTCTGTACAGACAGATGCTGTAGGCAAATTTGCGATTACCACAAACGAAGGATCAAGTCTAAAAGCATCCATGATCGGATACAGGACTATAACTGTGATGGCGAAGCAGGGTATTGTCATAGAGATGGTTCCTAGCGCAGTAACATTGGATGAAACTGTAGTTGTCGGTTATACCACACAAAAGAAAGGCCTTTTGGCCGGCTCTGTCGCATCGGTTAAATTTAAGGAAGCAGATATTGAGATTCCAACTACCTCTGTTGGAAATCTATTGGCCGGTCGCATGCCGGGTTTATATGTGTCCACACCGAGTGGTATACCCGGAGCACAACCCGATATCCGTATACGGACAGCGAGTTCATGGAATGCTTCACCTACACTTTATGTCATTGATGGAAAGGTGACTATCGATGCTGCCGAATTCAACAATTTAAGCCCTAATGAAATTGAAGAAGTGTCTATTTTAAAAGATGCTGCGACTACAGCTGCGTATGGTGCCCGGGCTGGTGCAGGTGTTGTGCTGGTTACGACCAAACGCGGGAAAGCGGGAAAAGTTTCTATCAACTACTCGGTGAATACTGGGCGGGATGTTCGTGGAAAGAATATGGAGTTAACGAGCATCATGGAATGGGGACAGATTCAAAACAGAATCTGGGGTGAAGCTGGTGGTCCAGCAAATACACCTTGGACAGAGACTGCAAAAGCTTATTTTAAAGACAGAGATTTTGGTGGTGGTAAAGGATATGGTTTTGACAAATTAAGAGATGTATATGTAAACCCTTCCATTACTACGCATAATTTAAGCGCATCTGGAGGTACGGATAAACTTCAGTATTTTATCGGCGCCTCCTATGTAAATCAGGAAACTTTTATCAAGAACACCAACGAAAAAAAGTATAATGTACGGACCAATATAACGGCCAATTTAACCAAAAACGTTTCGGTTTTTGCTGGTCTCAGTTTGAACAATAATAAATTTAATTCACCTGAAGGAGATTGGTCCGGAGATATGTTTCCCAAACTGTTACTATGGCAACCCTATATGCCCTCTTTCACGGCTTCAGGTTTACCAGTAGATTATTTTTGGATTTCCAATAAATCTGGAGAGGCACAAGGACTCTCTGGTTATAATAAGTCAGAAGGTCTTAAGTCAGTTGTAAATTTGAGTCTGACCTACAAAATGCCGTTTTTGGAGGGTTTAAGTGCAAAAGTTGGTTACATCAAAACCTTTAACAATAGTAATCAGAAAATTTACTCACATCCTTTTACCTACTATCAGCTGGCTCAGATAGAACCTGTGGTTTGGGATCTAAATAATATCGTTGGCCAGCGCCTCACTTACCATACGCCAGGTATACAGAAAATGGCTGCATGGAACCAAGAAGACCAAACAAACTTACAACTAAACTTTGAAAGAGATTTTGGCCAACATCATGTCAATGCAGCATTGGTCTATGAAAGACAGGAAAGAAGCTATGATGGTATAGATGCAACCATCAATGGCTTTCCGATCTATATGACAGACCAATGGTGGGCGTCCACAGGTGGTTCGGGCGTTGTAAACGGTACAGCGACAAAGAGAATTAACAATGCTTATGGATTTTTACCAACAGTAGGACGTAAATCCTATATTGGACAATTTGCTTACGACTACGCGGATAAATATGTCGCCACTTTTGCTTACCGTTACGATGGCTCTGCAAATTTTCCGAAGGATAAACGATGGGGCTTTTTCCCATCTGTTTCAGCTGCTTGGGTAATCTCTAAAGAAAATTTCTTTAAAAATGTAAATGGAATAGAATCATTGAAAATCAGAGCTTCGGTCGGATTAACTGGTAATGACTTCGTCGCAATAAACCCAAATGCGGGAAAAGATGATGCAAATGCCAAACGCTGGCAATATGAAGATAAATATGTGACTGGTAATAGTGCGATTTTTGGCGAAATACCAACACTCAATCCAGGTATACAATATGATGTTCTTCCAAATGCAAACATTACCTGGGAAAAATACCAGAATAAAAATTTTGGTGTCGATATCAGTTTCTTGAAACACTTTAATGCAACAGCTGAATATTGGGAGACACGTACTTATGATATTTTAAGTACAAGAATTCAATCTACTCCACCTACTTTCAGCCGACCTTTACCCTCTGTTAATTACGGAGAAATGAAGGCGAATGGTGTCGATCTTAGTGTGAATTACGCAAACAGAACAGGCGATCTGAACTATAATATCGGTCTTAATTTCACTTATGGAAACTCTTGGTATACCATAAGAGATTTAAATATCACGTATGATTATCAGAATTTAATTGGTAATGGCCGTTCTTCCAATATGATCACTGGATATACAGTGGATAAACTGCTTAGAACACAGTCTGATGTCGATGGTTTGCTAGCAGCTCACCCGGGCTATAACTTTAAAGGCAATGCACCTAAACCTGGACAATTTGCATATAGAGATTTCAACGGAGATAATACGATTAATGAGAATGACATCACTGTATTAAATAAGAGCAATAATCCGAAAGTTGTAGGATTAAACCTAAGTGCCGATTGGAAAGGCTTAAGTATCAGCGCTAATTTCAATGGTTCGTTGGGTTATAAAAAGTCTTTCAATAATTTGAGTGACGGTGTAGAGTGGAACCGGATGTGGCGACCTTGGGCTGCCGAATCCTGGAGCCCAGAAAATACAAGCGCATGGTTACCTTATCGCTACAGTGCAAATGATGAGGTGAGAGTGGTTAATACGAGCGGAAGTAATTTTTGGTTGGCCGATGCAAGTTTCGTGCGCTTAAAGTTTTTGAATATTGCCTACAATCTTCCGCAAAGCTGGTATAAGAAATATGCGAACAATATTCGTTTCTATGTATCAGGATCTAATCTTTTCGTGATCAGTAAATTCAATAAAAAATTCTATGATCCTGAGATGGATAGAGGGACGTCTTTCCCTATTGTTAAGTCATTTAATGCCGGAATCAGTTTAACGTTCTAAATTTTAACATTAAAAGGAAATCAAAATGAAATATCTAAATCAATTTAAGTCGATTCTTTATGTTGTAATACTAGTTGCCTTAGGCGCCTCATCTTGTACAAAAGGATTAGATTACGAAAATACTGGTGCGATAAACCCCAAGAATGTCTGGACGGATTCTGTTCTGATCAAGGCCTATTTAAATGATATATATGGTGGTCTTATGCCACGCTGGGAGCTTGGAAGTGGAGCGAACGCCGACGAAGGTATAAACGCAGCGGGAGGAAATTTAGGAAGTTTCCAGCAGGGGATCGTTGATGTAGCTGTCAACTTCACTAATTTGGATTATACCTATATCGACAAAGCCAATTATTTTATGGATCAATTGGCGGATGTATCGGAATCGGTACTCAGTGCAACAACAAAAAATAGGTTGATCGGTGAGGCTAAATTTTGGCGGGCTTGGAAATATTGGGAGATGGTAAGTTCGATCGGTGGTGTACCTTTGATCTTGCATACACAAGATGGTAGCGACCTCAATTCATTGAAAGTGCCGAGAAGTAAAACCTCCGAATGTGTTGCACAGATCGTAAAGGACCTGGATGAAGCTGCTTCGTCTTTGCCTCCCAATTACAGTGGGGCTGACTATGGCCGTATAAATCGTGCAGCAGCTTTAGGCCTTAAAGCGCGGATTCTTTTGTGGTATGCCAGTCCGTTATTTAATGCAACAAACGATCAAGCGAGATGGACAAATGCGTATAATGCAGCAAAAGCTGCGGTACAAGCCGCGGATGCTGCGGGTTTTGGACTGTTTGAAAACTATAGATTGATCTGGTATTCTCGAAATAAAGAGCAGATTATGGTTAGGCAGTATTACTATCCCGATAGTTACATGAATTTTGCGCCGATTAGACCTATTGCATTCACGAATGGAAGTACGAACAATGACCAACCGATACTTCCCTTATTGATTGCATATCCTAAACGTGATGGCAGTCCAATGCAGCTTGATCAGAACCAATTGTCCAATCCAGCTTATAATCAACAGTTCTTAACAGATTTTTACACCAATCGCGATGATCGTTTCTATGCAACTATCTGGTGTGGGGGTACAGTATATCCAACACCAGATGTCAATGTTATCGGAATGACAACTCCGCGGTCGCGCTCTTATTGGCAGGCCTGGACTTGGAAGGCAACAGCAACGCCAAGTACCGTGCTTCCAGCAAGAGACAATAGTTTGTTTTCAGGAATTTCTCCACTGATCCAAAATGGGGATGAAAATGGTGTAACTGGTTTTTTTCAACGTAAAGGTTTAGATACGCTTTTGGATAGAAATGCTTTAGTGGGAGTGGCGGCCAATGCGAAAAGCTGGTTTTCACCAATGCGTTATGCTGAGCTTCTTTTGAATCTTGCTGAATCTGCAAATGAAACTGGTCGGAGTGGTGAAGCATTAAATGCATTGTACGCTATTCGTAAACGTGCAGGGATTGCAGCAGGGACAGCGATAAATTATGGTATTACAGCAATTGGACAGGCAGATCTCCGTCAGATAATTATAAATGAGCGTCAGGTGGAACTTGCTTTTGAAGGATTCAGATACCCTGATTTAAGAAGATGGAAACGCTATGATATCTTAAATGCGCAAGGTACTAGAAAAGGGTTATTATTGATGTTAAATAAAGGTCAGGCCCTGCCAGGAAATACAGATAATATTATGAATGCTGCGGTAAGAGCGAAATTCTCTGCTGTCGTTATTGAAAACTTGGATAAAACGGCTTCCGCTAATCAATTTTATAAACTCAGTCTCAAACACTGGTTTAATTCTTTAAATCCTGCACAAATTTCTATTGAACCAGATCAACTCCCTCAGAACAAAGAATGGGGTGGGACCTTTGACCCCTTGCAATAGTGAGTGGTTATAATTCGGTTAATGCGCTGTAGCTAATGGTGTCTTTGAATGTTGCTTACCATTAAGTTTAAAAAGACGTTAAAATAATAATAGAAAAAAGGGCTTGTACATTTTTGTACAAGCCCTTTTTGATGAATAGTGTTCCTCTATCTTTTCTTTTTTGCCAATGTTAACTAAACCTAAATAGGGTGTAACAATGGATATTTTGTCTGAACGGTGTGTAATAGGTATGTACTTCTTTATAGGAATATATTTTTCTGTTATTCTCAATTTTCGCCTAGGGATTACTCCTTTTCAATCGTCTTGTTAGTAAATAAACGATATTTGATATAAGAAAAACCTAATATTAACCATGAAACGCAGAAAATTTTATTGTTCCTGTTTTTTTGTACTGACCTCTTTTTTTGCTTTTGGACAGCAGCAAAATGATGCAGTTCAAAAGGTACACCTGATCTTCAAAACACATCTCGACATCGGATTTACCGAACTTAGTTCGGTGGTGGAGCAACGTTATATCAATGAATTTATTCCCAAAGCCATTGCCGTCGCTGAGGACCTTCGGAATTCTGGTGCAAAGGAGCGTTATGTATGGACAACAGGCTCCTGGTTGATTGCTACTTATTTGGAACAGGCAAGTACGGAGAACAAAGCTAGGTTGGAAGCAGCTATTCGTCGTGGTGATATTGTGTGGAATGCAATCCCCTATACGGTGGAGTCGGAATCCCTGAATAAAGCACTTTTTGGAACGATGTTGCAGTTATCCAAAAAATTAGATCTCCAGTTTGGTAAAAAAACGCGGGCAGCAAAGATGACTGATGTCCCTGGCCATACAAGAGGAATCGTTCCTTTGCTGAAGAATAATGACATTGACTTTCTGCAGATAGGCGTAAATCCGGCGAGCAAGGTACCAAATGTTCCTGCACTATGTCGCTGGAAAAGTCCCGATGGTAGCGAAGTGATGTTGATGTACCAAAAGGATTACGGTAGTGACATGATATTGCCTGACGGAAAGACGGCCATGGCCATCGCATTTACCGGCGATAATCATGGACCACATAAAGTACAGCAGGTTAAAGAAATCTATGCATCCCTCCAGAAACGTTACCCAAACGCTATATTACAAGCTTCAACACTGAGTGATGTAGCCGATGTATTACGACCAATGAGAAATAAGCTCCCTGTGATGACACAAGAGATCGGCGACACCTGGATACATGGCTTCGGAAGTTCGCCTTTAATGATGGCCCGGTTTAGAGCCTTATCCAGATGTTATGAGACTTGGGTTCAAGATGGTCTTATAAATCCAAATAGCGATGCTGCTATCCGCTTTGCCATTCATCTGGGGCTCGTGGCCGAACATACCTGGGGTTTGGATGTCAAGACACATTTGCAGCACTGGGATAAGTATCGTTTTTCAGATTTTACCCAGGCATTAGCATTACCTGAGTTCAAAAAAATAGAAGATTCCTGGGCTGAAAAGGAAGCCCATGTTGAACGGTCATTGCAATATTTGCCAAAAGATCTGCGCGCAGAAGCCGAAAGTATTCTACAGCAATTGGCATTGGTTCCTAAGCCCAAGTTTGAAGGAAAAGATAGCTCCCTGCAATTCGCCGAAGATGGATCATTCCAATTGGATAAAAAAGGTTTTCGGATGAAAATGGGGGAACTTAGCTATCAGAGTTTTTCGACTCAGGAATTTGACCGTTTTATGGATTCCTATATTACGCAAAAAGTAGATTGGGCGATTCGAGATTTTGGAAAACCGGGACTAACCTCGGATATGTCCGGAAGCCGTACCTTGGTAGCCTCTCTTCAGAAATCTGTTTATAATGACGCTAAAAATGAAATATACAATAGTTTGAGTCTAATGGGGGGAGATGGGGTCGAACAACAGGTACTCCCAAAACAGATCTATAGCAGTTATCATTTCAATGAAACAACAAATCATATCCAGTTGAGCTACACCTTGGTGGATAAACCGGCTAACCGTTTACCTGAAGCATACTGGCTGAGCTTCTATCCAAAGGATGTCCTGGATATACTCGTTGAAAAAGTAGGCCAACCAGTACGTGTTTTGAATGTTGTGGGAGGAGGAAATAGGCAACTTCATGGATTGGATCACTACGTGGATATTGTGACGAATGTAGGTAAAATACGTATTCGTAGTAAAGATGCGTTGTTGGTAGCCGTTGGCGAGCGGGATTTGCTAAATTATTCAGTACGCCAACCGGATATAAATGGGGGCTTGCATTTTTGCTTATTTAACAATGTTTGGGGAACTAATTTTAGAATGTGGTTTGGTGGTACAATGACATACCGATTTGATATAGAATTGATACCGCAGCAAGCAAAATAAACGTATTGAGGTTGAATACAAATGGGTAGTTATTTACATATAAATTATATACGATTAAACAGATTATATACGATGAAAAATATTACGTTTCTAGTTGGCTTATTGATCTCGGGATTGGGATTTCCTGTATTGGCGCAAGAAGTAAAAACGAACTTAACGCATATACACTTTGACCAGCAGGGCTACTATACTTCAATTAAAGTAGACGGCAAGGAGCTTCTTGAGGCTGGTAAATATCCGATCCTATCGGTCTATAAAGATCAAAAAATCATACAACCAAAAGGGCTTAAGGTTAATGGGGATCGTTTTTCGCTAACGATGGAGGACGGTCAGGCTGTCGAACTGAAAGTTGGTCAACATAAGGAAGCGATTACCTATGAAGTTCTAAAGCTATCACCGGCTTATAAGTTGCTGGTGTTTGGCCCTGTAAAAATTAAGCTTCACGAGGTTGTTGGTGAGGTCGTAGGGGTAGCTCAGGGGGAAGATCTGGCTTTTGGCATGCAGTCTTTACATGTTAAAACCATTGCCGGTATTCCCGAAGATTATATTGGGAATTATAGTACAACTTTTGGCTATAAGGGAGCAAGTAGTGACCTGTCCGTCGCTAGTATTTCCTTTGGTCATTTTGCTGCCGTGGATGCTGGAAATGGAACTATATTTCAGTTGTCTGCCAAAAATCGGAGTGAGAGGGAATTGCAACAGGTGAAAGGATTGAACAATATGATGACCTTGCCTGTTGAAGGTCCCGATGGATTAATCGTTGGAGCTAAAGTAGCACTCTTCGGTGATAAACGAAGCCAGATATTAAAGCGGATCGGAAGAGTGGAGGAGGAGCAGGGCTTACCCCATCCAATGATCGAAGGGGAATGGGCTAAGCTCTCGCGTGAGGCGATGCGTTCATACTTGATTACAAACTTTTCCGCTACCAATTTGGATTTTGCGTTAGAAAAGACAAAACTCGCGGGATTTAAAAATCTTTACCATCCCGATCCTTTTCTTAATTGGGGACATTTCGAGTGGCGCAAAGAATTGAGTACAGAAGCTGATGCTGGCATGAAAAAATTGGTCGATAGGGCTGCACAGTGGGGAATCGATATTGGTATTCATACCTTGTCTAACTTTACGACAACGAATGATCCTTATGTTACACCCATCCCTAGCAAGCATCTACTCAAACAAGGCGAATTGAAACTCATTGCGGCATTGGATGCTAATCAGCAAGAGATCACTGTTCAGAATAGTGAGCTTTTTTCCTTACCGCTGACACTCAATACGCTACAGATAGAGGACGAACTGATTACTTATGGCAAAGCCGAAAAGAAGGGGGATCAATGGATATTGACCAATTGTGTGCGGGGAGCTTTTGATACCCAAAAAGCAAGCCATGGGTTAGAGAAAAGTGTCTATAAATTATGGGATTATCCTTATAAGACTTTATTTCCGGATTTAACGCTTCAGGATGAATACGCTAAAAGACTGACCACAATTTTTAATAAAACAGGTGTGAAACAGATTTCATTTGATGGTCTGGAGGGCTGCATGTATACCGGACAGGATTATTATGCAACAGGCAAATTTGTGGCTGATTTCTATCAAGGTCTTGAAAATAAAACTGGTATCATCAATGATGCCAGTCGTCTCGACCATTATTTATGGCATATCCATACCCGGATGAACTGGGGTGAGCCTTGGGGCGAAGAAATGCGCACGGGGCAGGTCGAAAATCGGATCAAGAACCAAGCTTATTTTTATCGCAACTTGTTCCCACGAATGTTGGGTTGGTTTTTGGTACGGCTTGCGGATAGAAAGTTTGAAGCCACCTCTTTGGAAGATCTGGAATGGGCACTCTCCGAATCCGCAGGTTTTGACTCAGGATATGCCATGAGTATCGATATGAAAACTTTACAGCAACATGGACAGATAGACTTGTTATTGGAAAGCATGAAAAATTGGGATCAACTGCGATTGGCCGATGTTTTTACGGCCGAACAAAAACTCAGGCTGAAGGATCCAAAGACCGAATGGCATTTGGAAAAGATTGATGATACTAAATTTATGCTTTATCCATTATTTGTCTCCAAAAGATTCCATTGTGACCTCTCTTCGATGCAACCGGGACAACCAGGGGGAGCAGATTGGTCATGGGAGTCGCCAGAGGAAAGCACATTCGCCTTACGAATTAAGGTAGAGGGCGATGGTTCGATCGAAAACCCTTCTATTAAAACAGATAAAGGGATTGTCAAAATCTTTGGGAAACTAGAAAAAGATCAGTATATCCTATTGGATCATAAAGGAAAAGCGATATTGACAGACAAGAATTATCGTCTTATTACTGATTTATCTGTGGAGGGGACCGCCGTGTTGCCAAAGGGTGGTTCTGCTATCGCATTTTCTTGTGACAATAATGGGGATGAAAAGCCAGAGGTTATCATCAGATACAATACACGTATGAAAGGTGAATCGGTAAGTTTAACGAAAAGGTAGCACATTGCGTTAAGACATAGGTGAGTATCGAAAGTAAATTTATCCCGGTCAATATTTTGGAGGTATCTGAGGGGAGGGCCGGATTGGCCGAAATGTCCCTGTTTCAATAAATAATAACAACGAATTAAATAAATATGAATACAATTATAATGAAGCGCTACTGTAAGTCATTCACAAAACTGGGATTTGCGCTGGCTTTGACACTATCAATTTTTGGCCGGGTGTCGGCACAACAGGTTTGGAGCCCTGACAATGGAAACGGAACGTTTACCAACCCTTTGTTTTGGGGTGATTGGCCCGATCCAGATGTTATCCGTGTTGGTGATGACTTTTATATGATTTCGACGAGTATGCACTATGTACCTGGGGCACCGATTGTGAAGTCTAAAGACTTGGTGAATTGGGAAATGGTGGGTTATGCAGTAGATCGTTATGAAGAAGATCCCCGTTATAATATGGAAGGAGGAACTTTGTACTTGAATGGTTCCTGGGCGGCGACCTTGAAGCAGCATAATGGAAAATTCTACGCTGGATTCTGTACACCATATGGTTGGGGGCGAGAAAAAGGTAATTTTTCCATCTGTGAGGCAGATAAAGCTGAAGGTCCCTGGAAACGGACAATCTTTCCTGAATACCTTTATGATCCGGGATTGTTCTTTGATGATAATGGTAAAGTTTATGTCGTTCATGGTCAAGGTACATTATACCTAACGGAACTAAATGCAGATGTTAAATCTGTGAAGAGCGATAAAGTTAAAATTTGGCAAGGGAGTTTCAAGAATGCCAACGAGCTTGGTGGACATTTTGGAATGGAAGGAGCACATATGTACAAGATCAATGGCAAGTATTATATCACCTGTCCGGCAGGTGGAACACAGGGCTGGCAGATCTGTTTGCGTTCCGATAATATTTATGGTCCTTATGAACACAAATTGATTCTCAATGATAATAGTTCTTATCCCGAAAACGGTTTACATCAGGGTGGTATGGTACAGTTGAAAAACGGGGACTGGTGGTTTGTTATCATGCAGGATCGTGGTGCCATAGGTCGGGTCCCTCATCTTTTGCCTGTCAAATGGGAAGATGGATGGCCGATGCTCGGAACAGGTAACAAGGATGTCATTACGTATAAGAAACCCAATGTCGGAAAGACCTATCCGATAAAAACTCCAGCGACGACAGATGAATTCAATGGAAGTAAACTGGGCTTACAATGGCAATGGAATCATAACCCTGATAATAGCAAATGGTCACTTCAAGAACGTAAAGGCTATATGCGTTTACATGCTTCACGTGCAGATTCTTTAAAAACGGCCCGTAATACCTTGACACAACGTGTGCAGGGACCGAGTTCGGAAGGTACTGTTGAAATCGATCTAAAAGGACTAAAAAATGGAAATGTTGCCGGTTTTGGGGTATTTGAATTTCCTTATGCTTTCGTCGCTGTGGAACAGGTCAATGGCAAACGAAAAATTATCATGAGCAATGATGATAAGATTATTGAGAGCAAAGAGAATTTTGAAGGTGACAAACTATGGGTGAGAGCGCGTGTGACCGATAAGGGATTTGTTGCGAAATTTTATTATAGCACCGATGGTGAAAATTTTTATGTCATTGGAAATGATTTAACCATGCAACTCGGCTTACCTTGGACAGCAAACCGTTTTGCACTGTTCAACTATAGTAAAAGTGCTGAAGGGGTGGACGGCTATGCCGACTTTAATTGGTTTAGGTTTACCAATAAGTAAAATAACGTTTAAAAATAATAGCTGATATTTACACGAAAGCCTAGTATCATTTGACGATGCTAGGCTTTTTTGTTGCTTTTTACAAAACGCATAACTATTCTGATACAGTATTGGCAATGACAGTGATTTTAAGTAAGTTTAGAAAAGAGTACCAAGAACCACCCATGAAGCAGTACCGTGAGAAAATATGAATATTGTTGACAAACAGACCTTAGCAGATTTAAATGTTACGAACAGTCAGTATAGAGATATGGTTGATTTTTTCGACCGTACAATTACATTGGGTGGTCGAGATACTCTGTATACGTATTTTCTTGAACCGCTTTCCGCCAAATCTGAAATAGAAGATAGACAGTGGATTATTCGTTTTATGCAGGATGTGGATATTACGGATATTCTGGATAAATATATGATGCAAGATCTGGAACAATATTTATCGTTACCATTGGAGCCCTATTCAGCAACCAAAACATCCTATTACTTGGAACTGGTATCGACAAATTTTCTTTCACTAGACTTCAAAAAACGCGATCTATTAATCAGACGCTCTATTTATGAAATAGCGAAAATCATAGATTATATCAACGTATTTCTCGGATCCATTAGGTCTCAGCATCCCACAAGAAATATTATAGCTAATTACTGCGATAAAATTGACTGTGTACTTGAAGGTATCGATCAGACTGAGTTTGAAAAACTGTTGGAAAATAAACTGTCCCTGGAACTGATGATTAAATATGATTATCAGTTTAGGAATATAAAGCGAAATGCCATACGGGAAGTATTCGAAGTTTTATATCAGCTGGACGCCTTGTATGGTGTGGCTCAAGCTACCAAGGGTAAGCCTCTTAATTTCCCTAGTATTGACGACCGAAATTTAGGTTCCGATATGATAAAAATAGCTGCAGCGTATAATCTTTTTCTAGAAGATCCGGTCAAGAATGATATTGAAATAAAAAGAGGTGGTAACTTATGGTATCTCACGGGCGCGAATATGACGGGCAAGTCTACCTTATTGAAAACCATTGGAACCTGTGTGTATTTGGCGCATCTTGGTTTTCCTGTCCCTGCGGATGTTATGGAGACTGTGCTGTTTGATGGGATATCAGCGACAATAAATCTAGGCGATAATATCAATGCCGGTGCGAGCCATTTTTTTAATGAGGTACTTCGTGTAAAACACTTAGCTGAATTACTTGCTGCGGGTAAAAAGATGTTTGTGCTGATGGATGAGTTATTTAAGGGCACAAATCACAATGATGCCAGTGAGGCAACATTAGAACTCATCAACTGTCTTCATAAATTTGACAATAGTGTATTCTTATTATCTTCCCATATCACTGAAATCTCATCTTCGCTAGCTGGAGGAACCACCGTAATGAAACATTTGGGTGTCAGGCTAGATGAGGATAAAGGACTCCTATTTACCTACCAGCTTTCCGAAGGTGTGGCCGAAGATAAACTAGGCATGTGGCTTCTGCGGCGAGAACATGTATTTGATATTTTGCGGGAAGCTAAGAGGGGTCACTGATCGTTTTATTTGATGCTATAGCTTAGCTATTTTGCCCTTTTTTATTTCACTAACTCATTACTGTTTAAATAGATTGAAGCTGCAGATAATGGATAACGAAGAGTTTTGCTTATCTGTCATTTTTTATAAGACAAGTTCTTGGTCAAATATATGCTGTAGGCTTTTGCAAAGAAAACACTAATAATGGTCAAATTTGACCTAGTTGTAGTGTCGACATATTTGAAACTTTACATCAACGATTAGAACAATTCGCCATCCTCAGTTATGTCATGAAGCAGATAGTACAGCATTTTGATCAATTATTTAAGGAGTATCACTACCGGTCTTTTTTATTCGCTAAGTCTTTTGTCCATATTGATGCAGTAGCTGAGGACATCACTGCTGATGCACTGATGGTAACATGGTTACGCATGCAAGAAGAGATGCTGCTGTCACCTAAAAGCTTTCTGCTAAGGGTGATTAGAAATAAAGCACTAGATCATCTGAAGCATCAGCGAATCCATCGGCAATTGATTGAACCCTTGGATAATTGGGATGAACGTGAAATGCAGCTGCGAATTGACTGTCCAAATAAAGTAAATGAGGAACAAATTTTTTTGAAAGAGATTAAGGAAATAACGCAACAGACATTGGCTACGATGCCCTTAAAGACAAAAACGGTTTTCGAGTTGAGCCGGCAACACGACGTTAGCGGTAAAGAAATTGCGCAGCAGATGGGTATATCACTTAAAGGGGTAGAATATCATATTACCAAAGCACTTAAAGTGTTGACCGTTAGCTTAAAAGATTATATGGTGGCTTCTTAGTATTTTAGATGCTGGATTTTTGATTAAATAACATGTACAATCAGGGAATAGATAGGGTAGTATTGGGGACAGCTGGATTGGGAGGTGCCTGGGGAGCTGTGGACGAGGAAGAGTCTGTTCAAACCATATTTGACGCTTTGTCCCAAGGAATTATGGTATTGGATACAGCCCCGGCTTATGGGAGCGCAGAACGTTTTGTTGGAATAGCCTTAAAACAATGGGCAGGAGCAAAGCCTGCGATTAGTACCAAAGTAGGCCGGTTAAAAGGCGATACTGCTACCGAGGCTCGTTATGACTATTCGACAACGGGTATGGAAAGGAGTCTAGAGGATAGTCTAGCTAGACTCGGAATACCACAGGTTGATGTACTTTTTTTACATGAACCTGCGGTTGTAGCACCAGAAATGGCCGAAGGGGTCGTACGTCAGATGTTACGTTTTAAAGAACAGGGCCTAGCGAAGCAGATCGGCCTGGGTGGTAACCTACCAGAATGGTTCGCGCCATTTTTGGTAGAGGGGCAATTTGATGTTTTAATGGAGTATAATAGGTTGAACGCCTGTAATCTAGATGCACTTTATAGCACTATTCCGGTATGTGTGCAAGCTCAAAAAGAGTACTATGCTGCGAGCCCGCTGAATATGGGATTGTTGGGATGTAATTTTAGGAAATTCTCTCGGTCAATACCCGCCTGGCTTGATCCCAAAGCGGTGGAACAGGCCAGGCGGGTGCATGCAATTGCGGAACGGTATGGTATGCAGATGGATGTAATGGTATTACGATTTTTATACACAATACCTGCATCTTTCAAAATTGTAATAGGAGCTGCAAATCAATATCAACTAAATAGTTCCCTTAATGCGATTAGCCACGGTGCTCTGCCGGTCGCGATTTATAATGAAATACTTCAAACGTTTAACGAGAATAAATGAATAGAATAGAACAGGAGATTTTTAATATCCAAAAAATCAGTATTCGAGTCTTAGAACCAGTCGCGACGATAACTCCTTTTCAAGATGCAACAATGGGACCTTTCCCGAGCTTCGGTCTATCGATCATCCGTATTGAGGATGCTGAGGGTTATGTTGGTGAAGCTCCTGTATATAACAGTTACAACAATATATTAGAAACCTGCCTATTTCCGATATTATTTCATTGTGAAGGCATGTCCTACCAGGAGTTTTTTCCAAAGTTGTATTGGTCTATCCGAAATGAAGGATTTAAAGGCGCAGCCTCTGCTTTATTGGGACAGGTCGACATGGCCCTACACGATTTGGCGGCCAGACGGCAAGGTATACCCCTGTATCGTTATATCGGTGGGGAACGAAATCAGGTAAAGATCTACGGCAGTGGAGGGGGAACCAATTATACATTGCAGGAGTTAGAAAATGAGGTTGCATTATTTTTGGATGCTGGAGTAGATTGTTATAAAATGAAGATCGGTAAGGATTTCGGAACGAATATGGCCGATGATATTGATCGGGTAAAACATGTACGTAAATTGGCGGGGGATCAGATGCAAGTGGCTGTGGATGTTAATCAGATCTGGTCTTCAGCAGATGTATTTAGATTTATAGATGCCATTGGCGAAGATGAATTATGTTGGCTTGAGGAACCTTTACATTCTGCGGCATACGATCAGATTGAAGAGCTCTGCAAGCGTACATCAGTAGCTGTGGCCTATGGTGAATCTGAGCGTACTTCCAAGATCTTTCCCATGTTGGCTAATTGTGGTGTCAAGCATTTACAACCAGTACCAACCCAGTTTGGTGGCATAAGAGAATGGATGGAAGTCCGGGATTTATGTGCTAAACGTAATTTGCAGCTCTCTTCTGGTGGGTATTCCTTATATTCGAGCTTTTTAATGACAACAGCAAGCGAAAACAGTACAATCGAATATTTGTATTCCCTGATGTATGGTTTAGAAAAGTATTTTATGATTCGACCGACATTGGAAAAGGGGTATTTTCATTTGCCAGATTCAGCAGGATTGCCTGTAAGGATTGATTGGGAATATTGTTTTAAGGAAAATAAAATCGTACGAGAGCAGGTCTGGTTAAAGCAGGACGTGCCTGGATATAACCCGCTAGTTAGCATGTAGCACCATAAAAATAGAATCTAATGAGCCTAACATTTAATAGTATTGATTATCTGGTTTTAGTATTATATGCAATAGCTCTGTTTTATATCGGTTTTCGCTTCAGTAAGAAGGAAAAAAATCAACAAGATATATTTTTGGGTGGACGGTCGCTGAAGTGTTGGCAGATCGGTTTCTCTATCTTTGGCGCCAATGCAGGACCAATGATGTTGATCGGATTTGCGAGTATTGGATTTTCTCATGGCATTGTAGCTAGTAATTTCGAGCTGCTTGCCTGGGTTTTTCTGATGTTGCTGGCGATGATTTTCTTACCTTACTACCTGAAGGCCAAAATAAGTACGATCCCACAGTTTCTATTAATTCGTTTTGGCAAAAGATCTTATAACTTCCTTATTGTATACAGTTTGATCTCCATATTGGTCGTATGGTTGGGGAGTGCTCTGTATGCGGGGGGATTATTAATCTCCGGTATTTTCGGTTGCCAGCTATTTACAGCCATCGTAATCATTGCCGTAGTGGCTACAAGTTTTACCGCAATAGGGGGATTGAAGGCTGTCGTTCGTACCGGAGTTTTTCAGTCTGTGATCATTATCATATCCTCTGTTATTTTAACCTTCCTTGGCTTTCAAAAGATTGGTTCTCTTGATGCACTGGCCAGTCAAACCCCAGAATCTTATTGGAAATTATTTCTGCCAGCCTCTAATCCGGAATATTCATGGATAGGTATCGTATTGGGCTACCCTGTGGTGGCCATCTATTATTGGTGTGCGGATCAGACGATTGTACAAAAAGTGCTTGCAGCGAAAGACCTAAAAGAAGGACAATATGGAGCTTTATTTATCGGTGCACTTAAGATTATTATGCCGATTATATTTATTATGCCGGGTATCATGTGCTTTGTGTTGTTTAGGGACACTACGCCAGACAATGCTTATATTACGATGATTAAGCAATTGATGCCACACGGTTTATTGGGTTTGAGTATCGCGGCGTTGATCGCTTCATTGGTAGATACGGTGTCGTCCAGCTTAAATTCGTTCTGTACGGTGTTTACATTAGATGTGGTCCAACAATTTAAAGTGCTGAACAGTAATCAGCAAACACGTATGGGGAAGTGGGTAACGGTGCTGGCCGCATTGGTAGGTATTGGAATAGCGATGTTATTTTCCTATTCCGGAAAGGGTTTTTTTGATCTGACACAAGGCTTGGTGTCCATTCTGGCTCCGCCACTGGCAGTAGTCTTTCTTTGGGGAGTTATCTGGCGTGGTGTCAATGGCATTGCTGCTGAAGTTGTACTCTATGGAGGTGGCCTGGCCTGTTTGGTGCTTGGTGTCTGCCACGTATTAAATTATCCCTATCAGGGCTACTGGCCGCATTTTTTAATGCTTTCTTTTTATATTTTTGTCGCATTGAGCCTAGTTATTGTTACGGTGTCACTCTTGACCAAATCCAAAGATAATATGGAAATACCAACTTTGTTTGAACGAAAAGAAAGAGAGACAAAAGGGCAGTCTAAATCTGTCTGGCTGAGCTGGGCTGGTTTAGCGATTGTTATGATTATGATTTATATTTATTTTAATTGACATTATTCGTGAATTGGTATCCGATCTAATCTGGTTTCAACACATCGCACCATTTACTGATGGAATAAACAAATTGGAAATGAAAATCCTTATTCGGTTATTAGGGCTATGTAGCGCTATTTTATTTGTAATGTGCAAAGGAGAGGTGTCAAAATCTCCGTTGTCAAACTATGAAGAGCATGTCTTTGTTGTCAATATTGTAGACGATGCCAAGAAATTAAAGAAATACTTGACTTATCACAAGCAGGTATGGCCTGAAGTGGAAGCTGGTTTTAAAAAGGCAGGCTACCAGCGGATTGCACTTTACCGTTTCGATAAACTGATTGTTATGACAATTCGTGTACCTTCGGGTGCCGATCTGGCAAAGATGGGTAAGATAGCCGAATCCTACAGCCCGAAATGTGCCGAATGGAACCTCCTTATGAATTCATACCAGCAAGGTATTCGTGGAACCAGCCAAGAGCAGACATGGGTGGAAACAGATCTTTTTTACGAATTTAAAAACAAATAGCTTCTGGCGTACGGTATTGCTTTAGGAATTCACGAGGTGAGCTACCTTTGACATCCTTAAAGTGCTTGTTGAAGTTTGAAATATTATTGTAACCGCTTTTATAGCAGGTCTCTGTAATATTGTACCTGCCTTCCATCAATAGTTTGGCTGCATGACCAATGCGTATTTCTTTTATAAAATCTACTAAAGTCCGATTGGTCTGCATTTTGAAAAAACGACAAAAGGCCGAGGAAGACATGGGAACAACAGAAGCCACATCCTGTAAAGTGATATCTTCCCTAAAATGCTGGAATATATAGTCAAAAACTCGATTGATCCGATTTGCATCACTGGAATTTTCAATGATATTAAATGAAGGAGAAGATAAAGTTTTATAAGATCTAGATAAGGCTAATTTGTCTAGAAGCTGCAGCATCAATACAGCACGGGATAATCCCGTTGTGTTCAACATTTCTTTGAGGATTTCTTTGGCCTGTCTGACGATAGGGCCGGAAAATATAACCCCTTTTGCAGCATTGATAAACAATTGGTTGAGGAGGATAGCCTCTGGCTTAGTCAATAAATCTTTTCCCAGAAAATCAGGGTAGAAATGTATGATGGTAGCACTTGCGGGTTTGTTTGTATCAACGGTATTATAATATTGCCAACAATGTGGTAGATAACTACCCAATAGTACCAATTCATCACCCTCAAAATCTTCAATGTGATCCCCAATAAATCGCTTTCCCATACAATTTTCCAAGAGTGCAATTTCAAAATTCAAGTGCGACTTTAAAGAAGTGTATTTCTTGATTTCGAGTTCTTCACTACGGACGGTAAATGATTGATCCGGTGGAAATGTAAAGTTTTCATAAATATGCTGCATCATAATAAAAGCTTTAAATTGTTAAAAATCCTAGCGTTATAGCAACCGGTTGCATAATTTAGTTAAAGGTAGAGAAAATTTTTGTTAATTTATAGCATTTGAGATGCTCATGTATTAAAAGTCCTGTGCAAAATAACATAATAAAAGAGCAATTTATTGGTGGTTCGGTTTTTATATAATCGCGAAATTTACGGATAACCTGAGCTATGTAAATGATGTAAATAACCAGATTCAATAGACTGCGTTTATTTATGGCCTGGAAAGTATAAATTCAGCGTAACAGGGAATAAAATTGAAATACAGTGATGATCTTGATGTGAATTTCATAAGTTTTGCAATGTTGTGGTAGAAATAATCAGTAGTAATCGATGCTGTTGTGGATCAAGTGATAAAGCAAATCTATGAAAAGATCTAGAAGTAATTTGCATAAACTGTATGGTATAGAAATGGAAAAAGTCGCGATACAATTTAGGGTATCTTTTGGCCTGTGTGGGAGTTGGGCTGTTATTACGGACCGATTATTATGTTATCCAGCGACTAATGAGCAGAATAATAAATCTAATAGATGAGAAACAAACACAATATATTGTTAAAGAGAATAGTTGGAAGCCTGTTGTTCTGTGTGACTACATTCAGTAGTTTTTCGCAGGACTGGTTACCCAGACAACAGGATAAAAATGTGGTATTCCGTTTATTGGACTGCCATTATGAGGGTGCAAAATTAAAGGAAAGTTCTGTGATAGGCATTCATTCCGACAATTGGCATGTGAAGCAGGAAGTTCTGAGAAAAAAGAATAGTGATCAAGTTACCTACCGTTTTATCTTCAAAGCAAAAAAAGCGATGAAAGATGTGGGGGTAGCCGTAGCTTTTGATGCATATGATTGGTCTAGTGACAATTTTGTCATGATTCCTGCTGTTGTCTATAATGGCAATAGACAACGGATTGTTAACCGCGAATATGCGACGGGTCTAGACAAAACGGATTATTATCGAAAGGATCTGGCATTGACGTCCAATCCGATTCCGCAACTTTCACCTGAATTTGGCGCACGCTCCCAATTGGAGGTCAATATAAGTAATACCAGCACGCCCGTGATGGCTTATCTGGACCGTAAGAAAAAAAGAGGAGTTTTTCTTTTTACAGACCAAGGTATCACATGGAAAAGTGAGGTGAAAGACCATGCATTAATTGTTGAAGAAAGCTCAGATCGGAGCATGGCTAGTTTTGTTGTCAGTGCTCCTGGAGTAAGATCACGTAAACCCGAGTTTATCGGTTTTAGCGATAGCCCCGATCGTGGGATAACTGTAGCCCCAGGTGATGAACTTGAGATTCGGGTCACTAGGATAGAATTTCAAGCCGAGAATGTCGCTAGCCTCTACGATCGTTTTATGCAGGAGCGAAAATTGCATCTCCGCGAAACGACTCCTCGTAATTTAATGCCGATGAGTGAAGTCCTGTCCCGCATGGCAAAAAATATTGATGAACGTTATTATTCAAAAGATAAGGTAGGATTTTACTGCCCTGAAAACGCAGATTGGATGTCCTATGGCTGGGTTGGTGGATTGATCAATACCTATCCTATGCTTGCGCTGGGCGATAGTTTACATTTTGGACGAGTGAACAGCACATTCAATTTTGCACTTCCTCAGGGGCGTGGAGCTAGTGGTTATTACTATGATGTGCTTGGTTCAGACGGACAGGTTATTTATCGGGATGGCGCCAAACTAAATCCAGGTATTGGATTGACGCGTAAAAATGCCGATATACTGTACTGGATGGTGAAGCAGTTTATGTTATTGAAAAAACAGGGTAAATCTTCTTTGATTGTCAAAGAGTGGGAAAGCTCAACTCGGCAACTTGCGGATGCATTTGTGAAAACTTGGCATGAGGAAGGAACCTGGGGTAATTATTTAGCCGTTGAATCTGGTAAAGTTGCAGCTTATAATACCACGGGAGGAGCGATGGCTGTCGCGGGACTCACATTGGCGGCTTCCTATTTTAAAAACGAAAATTATCTGCTGATTGCAAAAGAGGCTGCAAAAAAATATTATGATGATTTTGCGCTGGTTGGTTTTACTTCGGGAGCCTGTGGCGATATACTCCAAAATGCGGACTCCGAAACTGCAATCGCTTTGACTACTTCGTTGATGACACTTTTTGAACAAACCGGAAACCGGATGTATCTGGAACAGTCAAAAAATCTAGCAAATTACACAGCTTCATGGACAGTATCTTTTCCCTATCAGCTACCCGAAAATACAGCTCTGGCTAAGCTAGGAGCTAATCTAACAGGAGCTGTGTGGGCCAGCACGCAGAATAAGCATGGTGCTCCAGGCTTCTGTACACAGTCCGGTGATGTGCTATTTAAACTTTTCCGGGAAACCGGAATAAGCTTGTACGCTGACCTGATCCGTGATGTTATCCATGCTCATGCAGAAGGTATCCAACCAAATGGAAAGATTACCGAACGCCTGACGTATTGTGATGCAGATAGTCGGGGTTCACGCGGTGATGGTGGTAAAACAGGTTGGAATGAAACCAATGGTGCACTGATGGCTCTGGAAATCCCTGGTATTTATGTCCGCAAGGACAAAGGAACAGCTTACGCCTTTGATCATATTATCGTGAAAGCGATCAAGAAAACAAGTCAGGGTTTAGCTATGACATTGTACAATCCTACAATCTATGAAGCGAATGTCTCGGTGCTGGCAGAAGATGCCGTCCAAGCAACGAAACCTTTGGGAGAAAATGCTTTTTTGGACTGGAATAAAAAAATTAAGATAAAAGCCGGAGATACGGTTCAGATAACGATATAAGTAAGGCTGTACATATAAGATGTTTAAAAATAAAGCTAATGAAATTTTTGAAAACTAAAATACTATGTCTCGGGTTGATGGCACTATCAGCTGCAGGATATAGTCAGACAACATTAAAAACCGATTATTTTAAAATTGTGATAGACCAGAAGGGCTATATCACGAGCATGCAGAACATGACAAAGAAACCGAACCGTGAGTTTAGCCCAGCAGACAAACCTTCGCCCTTAATGGTGATTTATAATGCCAAGAAACGACTATACAACTATCCGGAACAAGCTAGTTATTCTGCAAGTGATAAGATTATGACTTTATGCTATCCGAACGGTTCTACAGCACGAATTAGCATATTACCCCAAGCGAAATATTTCAAGATGAAATTACTCTCGTTGACCAATTCGGAGGAAATTGAGGCGATTCAATGGGGTTCTTATCATACAAACATTACCAATTTATTGGGGGAGATTATCGGTGTAAGTAGGGATACAAGTGAATCCGTTAATTATGCCATCGGTATGCTGGCCTTAAATGATAATACTTTGGGCGGAACGGCAGATATTCAGGGTGATGCGGCTCCGTTTCAGTATATTATCCATTCACCGGATGCTTCACGCTTTCCCTTGCCAAATAATTTACACGAAGGACAAGTGTTTACTTTAGGGGGGAACGGTATCAGTGATGTCGCCTTTTATGCACATAAAGAACCCTATTATCGGATTATGTATGGAAATGCGGCTGAGGTTGATAAGAATGGACGGATTTCAATTTCTTACCAATCCCGTGATCGTAGAAGTCCACGCGAAGTCTATTATTCGCTGATCCCGAACATGCCTTCCAATAAGCCGAACCATTTGCAGGTGCAGCCTATTCCCGGAGTCGACTTTATCGGGTCCACGGTCGCGTTTTGGGGTAGTCCTGATAGTACTGCTTTGATGGATGTCGTGCAAGATATTGTGCGTAAAGAAGGTCTGCCATACCCTACAGTAAATGGCAAGTGGGTGAAAGATCCCGCGGCCTATGTACCAGATATATTGACTGAAGGCGGCCATTACGATAATATGATCAAATATACAGATCGTTTGGGATTTAAGGCAATCAGTTTGTATGACCAAGGATTTCTACGTCCAGACCGTGGTAATGAGGGGTATATTGATGGTAAAAACTTTGAACATAAGCCGTTGAAATTCTCGAAGGGGAATGCGCTTTCTCATAAGGAATATGCTGCATTAGCAGCTAAACATAATATCGTGATCGGTCGTACGCCGATTACAAATTCCCTGGCTCCGGGAACAAAAGATGCGAGCCCCGTTCCAAGTGACAGCATCTGGTATCAGCAAAAAAGACTTCTAGCAAAAGGTATCAGTAGCACTGATACCTTAATCTATGTAGACGACCCTACGCATTTGGAGGAGATCGGAAGCTGGGAAGGGCACGTCAAAAGCTTGAATATGATTAAAATAGGAAAAGAGCTTATCCATTATTTGGGTGTAAGCGACACCAAACCATATAGACTATTGAATGTAAAAAGAGGATATTGGAAAACAACGGCTAGTGCTCATCAGGCGCAAGATACTTTATATAAACTACAGGTTACCATTGACTATGGTTATGATGGCCTGATCCCGAATATACAATTACAGGATAAAATAGCCGAATATTATGCCGATGTATGTGCGATCAATGGTCTGGGCTATTATGATTTTGACGGTCAGGAATTTCTATTTAACAATGGTCATGGCTATTATTCCGCAAAACGTTTTTTCCGTAAAATGTTTGAACGGGCGAAACAACATGGCCTAGCAGATATTCGCTTTACTGGTGCTACTTTATCAGAGGGATCTTGGCATTACCAAAGTATATGGAATGTTGGCGGAGGAAAGAACCTGTACGATGCGCAGACGCGGGAATGGGGGAGCGCGACAAGTCAGGGTAAAGATTTACGTGACGTTTGCTATGCCAATTTCTTTCCGGTAGGTATGGGTGGGAATTTCCCAATTACAGAAAAATCCACTGTCGAAGAGTACGAACATATCCAGGCGATGTCTGTAGGCACGGGTTCAACTTATAGCCTGAAATTGAATCAGCAACAGGTGGAAAGTTGTCTACAGAAGGATGCTATTTTCAAGACAATCCGTACTTGGGAAAATGCACGTGCTGCAAATGCCTTTCCGAGATGGGTGAAAAAGAATCTAGTGGATCCAAGCCAGAGCTTTAGACTGGAGGAATTGGATAAAGATCATTGGAATATTTATCGTGTGAATAAAGATGGTTCAGGTAAAAAACTCCTGTCAAAATTGACACGAGCAAAAGGTTATTAAAAAGAAAGCCTGAGTTCCGTTTATACAGAATACAGGCTTTTACTAAAACTTAAATGATGCGAATGAAAGTAAAGTTGTTGATCGTATGTTGTTTCTTCTTAAGTTTCGGTTCTTTGGTCGCTCAAACGGAATCGAAATCTAAGGAATATCATGTTGCTACCGGGGGTAAAGATGGGCAGGATGGTACGCGGGAAAAGCCGCTTCGAACCATCATGGCGGCTGCGAAGCTCGCTATGCCCGGTGATATCATCACAGTCCATGAAGGAGTCTATCGAGAGCATATTGTTCCACCACGAGGTGGGCTTTCGGAGACAAAACGGATTACTTACCGTGCGGCGAAGGGCTCAAAGGTAGTCATCAAGGGGTCGGAAGAAGTGAAAGGTTGGAAATTATTACAAGACGATATCTGGCAATTGGAATTACCCAATTCATTCTTTGGTGCTTTCAATCCCTATCAGGAGGAGATTCGGGGGGACTGGTTTTGGCCCACACCCAAAGAACGTAAATATCATCGCGGAGCAGTTTATCTCAATGGACATTGGCTGATGGAAGCCGCTTCTAAAGAACAGCTCTTGAAAGATCATTCATTCAAGGAGGGATGGTGGGCTTCGGTAGATCAGGAGAAGACATCAATATGGGCTCGATTTCCACATGCAGATCCTAATCAGCAACAAGTAGAGATTAATGTGCGCCGTCGGGTTTTCTACCCCGACCAACCCTTTGTCAATTTCATTACCGTGGACGGTTTTGTACTGGAACAGGCAGCCACCAACTGGGCTCCGCCAACAGCCGAGCAGGAGGGACTTTTGGGTACACATTGGAGCAAGGGCTGGCGCATCGTAAACAATACCATACAGTACTCTAAATGTGTTGGAATTGCATTGGGAAAATATGGCGATAACTACGATAATAAAGATACGGAGTCTGCCGAAGGCTATGTCGGCACAATAAAAAGAGCACTTGCTTTTGGTTGGAACAAAGACAGTGTTGGTGGTCATTATGTAGGTAATAACAGGATTGCATACTGTGAACAGGCTGCTGTTGTGGGGAGCATGGGCTGTGCATTTAGTACAGTCGAAGGCAATACCATCCATGATATCCATATCGAACGCTTATTTACTGGAGCCGAGATGGCCGGAATAAAATTTCACGGTGCAGTGGATGTGAATATTCGTAATAATCGCATCTTTCGGACTGATAAGGCAATCTGGCTAGATTGGATGGCCCAAGGGGCCCAGGTCAGCAATAATCTATTGTACCAAAATGATCTTGATCTATTTTTAGAGGTGACACACGGCCCGACTGTCGTAGCCAATAATATCATGCTATCGCCAAAAAGCCTGTTGATGAATGCACAGGGGACAGCATTTGCCCATAATTTTTTTGCGGGAAAAATAGATGTTATTGCTTACGATAGCCGGTTGACACCCTATCAAAGACCTCATTCAACAATACTTACAGCACTAAAAGATAATCCAGGCGGCGATGTACAATTTATCAATAATATTTTCGCAAAAGGTGCGGATATTAGCGATTATACAAAAGCTTATCTTCCGGTATTACTTAAGGGAAATGTGTACACAGAAGGGAGTGTTGGGCTCACCACAGATAAGATAAATACGCGTATGGGCGAGGTGCACGCAGATGCCGGGCAGCGAATGAAATCCTATACGCTTCATGCTGCGGTGGAAAGGGGAGCATTAATTGATACCAATGAAGTAGCTGAAGTTAAGGTGATGGAAAAAGATGGCAAGGTTTATCTATTATTTCCATTCTCCGAAACATGGTTAAAACAAAAAAGGAACCTGGTGACTTCTAATTTATTGTTGCCAACGGTAATTTCGCAACTGCCTTTCGAGAATCATGATGGATCAACACTTCAGATTGATCGCGACTATTTTGGCAAAAAAAGAAAGCCGTCTAACCCATTTCCCGGACCTTTTGAATATATCAGTAAAGGGGATAAACCGCAATTGATATGGTCTGAATCCAAAAAATTACCACGTTAACCGATAATTTCCCAACAAAGTGTTATGATAAAATCGTCAGATCTTAAGATTATTTTCTTTGAGGTCATTATAGCTTGCGATGGATTTAAGTACCTATCTAAATATGGATCACCGGCTGGAGCTAAAATGGGCCCGTCGTTTATGTCGAAATTTCAAGTGAACAGAGACTGCCGCTGATCTTGGATAACCCCTGGCCGGGTAAACAGGTTTCCTGTCAAAAAAACGGGAAAAAGACATTGTTAATGAAAGGAAACCGGCTACAAATAGATAGGAAAAAAGGAGACCGCTTTTATCTGGCGGCTGTTCGCTAGATTACATTGTCCTGTAGTTGGCCTCTGGAACGAAACAATTTGATTTGATCAACAGGGCGCTAGCCGATTCGACTTTGCAATGGTGGATATAAAGATAATCTGTTTTGGAACAATTGAAAAGAGAAAATCATTACTGATTAATAAATATAACGATGAAATTTAACTGTTGTTTTTCGCAATTGACTATACTTTTTCTATTGCTTGTATGTGGAGGAAAGCAGGCTATGGCACAAAGCAAAAATTATGCTTTCCTAGATATGAAAAAGAGCCGCGAAGAACGTATACAAGATCTGATTGCACGACTGACTTTATCCGAGAAAGTGCAGATGATGAAACATGAGTTTAAAGGAATTCCACGATTGGACATTCCAGCATACGATTGGTGGAATGAGGCACTGCACGGTGTCGCCCGTACAGCAGAAAAGGTAACTGTATATCCACAGGCAATAGGGATGGCTGCAACCTTCAATACGGTAGCGGTCAGACAGATGGGTGATTACACGTCGACTGAGGGACGGGCGCTTTTCAATGAGGATTTAAAGACCGGAAAGACAGGTAAACGTTACCGGGGTTTGACCTATTGGACACCTAATATCAATATCTTTCGCGATCCACGGTGGGGAAGGGGACAGGAAACTTATGGTGAGGATCCTTATTTAACGGGACAGATCGGAACAGCAATTGTTCAGGGACTGGAGGGGGATGATCCGCATTATCTAAAGGCAGTTGCTGCGGCCAAGCATTATGCTGTGCATAGCGGACCTGAGCATAACAGACATTCTTTTAATGCCGAAGTAACACCTTATGATCTTTGGGATACCTACCTTCCTGCGTTTCGCCAATTGGTCGTAAAAGCTAAGGTACATGGTATCATGTGCGCCTATAATCGTTTGGATGGAATGCCTTGTTGCGGAAATAATGTGTTGCTCAATAATATTTTACGTCAGCAATGGGGTTTTAAAGGTTATGTGACATCGGATTGCGGCGGTATTAATGATTTTGCCAGTGGGCATAATACACATCCGGATAATACAGCGGCCGTTAGTGCTGCCGTATTAGCGGGAACAGATCTTGAATGTGGCAATTTATATCAATTGCTGGAACAGGGGGTAAAGCAAGGTGCTTTATCTGAAAAAGATATCGATGTATCCTTGACCCGACTTTTACAGATCTGGTTTCAATTGGGCGTGTTTGATCCACAGGAGCTCGTGCCTTATGCGAAGATCGGTCGTGAGGTTATCGAAAGTAAATCACATAAAGCACATGCTTATAAAATGGCACAGGAGTCTATGGTGCTATTGAAAAATGAGCACAGTATTCTACCCCTTGACCCCAATAAAATAAAAAGAATTGCTTTGATCGGCCCCAATGCCAATAATGGACATGCGCAGTTAGCCAATTATTTTGGTACCCCCTCAGAAATCATAACCCCATTGAGTAGTTTACAAAAACGTTATGGTAAGCAAATCGCCATTGACTATTTCGCAGGAACTGAAATCATGAAAAAAATAGATGGCGGTCCTTCTTTTGAAGAAATTGTTAAAAATGCTAGTGCAGCAGACGTTATTGTCTTTGTTGGTGGTATAACTGCAGATTATGAAGGTGAAGCAGGCGATGCAGGCGCAGCGGGCTATGGTGCTTTTGTGAACGGCGACCGTTCTACTATGGCTTCTCCTGAGGTACAAACTACGCTTTTGAAAGAACTGAGGAAGGCAGGAAAACCTCTTATTTTGGTTAATATGTCGGGGTCTGTGATGAGTTTTGACTGGGAATCGCAACATGTCGATGCTATATTGCAGGCATGGTATGGTGGACAGGCTGCTGGGGATGCCATTACCGATGTGCTTTTTGGTCGGTATAATCCCGCGGGCCGTATGCCTTTAACAACCTATAAGAGTGATGCCGATTTACCTGATTTTGAGGATTATTCGATGGCAAACCGAACTTACCGTTACTTTAAAGGTGAAGTACGTTATCCGTTCGGTTACGGCCTGAGCTATACTAATTTTGAATACGATCAGCTAAATGCTCCGGCGATGGTGGAAACGGGAACAGATATTCAAGTCACGGTACAAGTTACAAATACGGGTGAGCGTGATGGAGATGAGGTTGTACAATTATATGTTGTTCATCCGAAAGAAGGGAACGATAAGGTTCCAAACAGTGCTTTAAAGGGATTTCAGCGCGTGTTCGTCAAAAAAGGACGTTCTCAAAAAATAACTTTCACACTGACACCAGAAGACTTGGCCTTGGTAAACGAAAAAGGTGAATTGATACAAAAAATGGGATCTGTGAAAATATATATCGGAGGCGGTCAACCGGGGAAATCTGTTGGAGTGGAGCGTGAAATCACAATGCAAGGAACAGCGTATCGACCTTATTAAGGCAATATAGAAGAAGACTTGTATAGATGCATGTCTTTAAATAATGAACGAATAAATAATAATAAATGAAAGCAATTTTCGGAATGATCCCAGTACTGTTATCCTTCTCCGTATTTGGACAACACCGGTTATCAACGATCAATACGCCACGATAAAGAACGAAATAACATTGGATAACTTCCGTTTTTTTCCAGTACATGCTGAGGTAAAAGCCACTTATTTCGAGTTGGATGCGCAAGATAAACCTGGAAAACAGGTGGCGACTACCTGTGGATTTGTAAACCTTCATGCCAATGCGAGTGGCAAAATGAATCTTGAAAAAAATAATGGTCAAATAACCTGTTCTAAGTTTAAGGTGAACCAACAAAACCGTTCTGTAAGATGGTTTTGTTGGTTTTGGATTTTAGCAATTTTTCCATTTATTCTGTTTCTCGTTTCTTTGGCCATCCAACAAATAGACCCGTCTCTAATGTTAACTCACCAGTGGAAGGATTATAACTGTCTTTTGATAAGATGGGCATTTCTCCGGCTACCTTACTTTGTTCGGGATTATGTGTACGGTTGTGGGATGTGGGCACCTTCTCAAGATGGACCGTTTTGCCATTGATCCGTAAATTTTTCTGTATAATGGTTACTTTAGGTAATTTGTCATAACGGATCACATTCATCCCTTCCAGATTTCTCGGTCTTTGCGCAAAATCTATAAAGTATTTGTATTGTTCTAAGAACGAGATGATTTGTTTCTCCATTTTAATCTTTTTACCCGGGAATGCCAAAGACCCCACGTTGGTGATCTTTTTGCTGCTTAAATCTTCAACATACATGCTGATCCAGGAGTGCTCATAATCTCCCCAACTGAAATAGGTCTCTTTGTGATTGATCGAATCAGGTACTGCCTTGCCGGGAATATATCCTTCTTTTTTTAGCGTTATCCGATAAGATCCCTTATGCCATCCCACTGTATTGCGGACGCTAATAAAATCACCTTCGGCGTCTGAACTGGCATAATATCCTGTGGTTTTCAATGCGTTTTTCGTCCGTTCAAACCAGCGTGAAAAGATACCGTTATATTTGATTTCTTGCTCCTTGCCTGTCTTCACACTAATACCACCACCAGCAGATTGAATACCGCAATACAAAGGAATATCGTTCAGCGCAATATTAAAAGAGGAAATATAAAATGAATAGTGATCTGGTATATCGTCCTGCACTATAATATCGATGGAAATAGATTGGAAATCATTGATTGCCGAATCCAACACATAATAGGAATTGGTATAGTGTAAAGGAGGCAATATTAAGCTGTCAGGAAAGACGAATTCCGTAGCCATCTTTTTCTTGAGCTCTTGATCTATACTGCTGTTCTCGTACTTTTTTTTGAGTTCTTCTTTGGTTTGAGAAAATGCTGTCATACCAAATGATAGCATCAGCAACAATAGTGGATATTGATGTTTGAATGACTTCATCGATTTACTTTTAATTTGATTTGAAAATAGGTATTATATTTTATATTATTTACTCATAAAGTTAAAATTCTGTGCAAAAATCACTGTCAGAACTACGAATCATAAATCATCTGCGGCGAATTGTAAGAGCAGGAAAAACAACTGTAAATGGCGCTTTATATTTGTATGGGGAAATTATTTTAGCTGTATCCTATTATTAGTTTATGGAAATTATTAAAGCATTTATCACTTATCTGGTTACTTACGTCATCACTTATTATGGTATTAAGTATTCACTTTCCGATCACTTTTTGGTCAGTACGCTAAATATTGGAATCTCTGCGTTGGCGGCGGCATCCATTACTGCTTTATTGTCAACTGATTTTTTAAAAAGAAATAAAAACGAAGCATAAGGTCCTATTGTTTGAAATCCGCAAAATAGAAAAAAGAGGGCGCTTTTTTATGTAAAAACACCCCTCTTTTAGATCGAAAAAATAATCGCTATCTTTTCTCGAATTTATACGAAAGCGTTGCCATAAAACTACGTGGTGGGATAGGGTTTACACTATAGTTTTCGTGGATGTAATAATTAAATGCATTGTTGATATTGGACAATTTTCCAAGAATACTCCAATTTTTATAACTGTATCCGGCGGAAAAGTCAATTGTGGTAAAGGGACTGACAGAAATTAGACGATTTACACCATCTCGGATATTTACTTTCGTATTGTTCCATCCGGCATTACGTCTCCCAGTATAAAAAGAAGAGAAGCCCAGTTTTAATCCTTTGACAGTTCCTTGTTGAAAAGTATAAAATACTGTTCCATTTGCGGTATGAGCAGTGGTACCCACTAAACGTACGTTTTCCTCACTTCCAGAAATTTCTACAGTTTTTGTGTCATTTCCGACTGTTGTTGTATAGCTTGAAATTGGATTTGTATGGGTATAACGCATATAGTTATAGGAATAACCTGCTGTCACATTTAGACCTGGTAATAATGTTCCCGTTACTTCAGCTTCTAGACCCTCCGAAGCTGTTTTTCCGGAAAATTCCTTCATGTTGGCATCGCCGTTTTCAGAGCCATCCGGTTTCAGTAGCAGCTGCTGAGCGAATTTGTTGTTATTGATTCTATACCAGGCAAGATTCGCAGATAAACGACCATTGAAAAAATCATTCTTGATACCGGCTTCATATTGATCAATTATTGATGGTGCCAGAGGTTGATAGTTGATATCGTAGCCGGAGTTTGAGGTGAAATTATTTGCATAAGTGATATATATACTTGATGAAGGTATTGGCTGATAAATCAAGCCGAATTTAGGTGACCATGCTTTATCAACTTTGGCTCCCATTGGATTCCCTTGTCCATCTTTCGTAATAACGTCTTCTGTTTTATTTTCTTTGTAAGTAAATCGCTCAGAATTAGGCGTACGCTGATACGAATAGCGTATTCCGGCCAAAACTTTAAACTTCTCATTCAGTTCGATTAAATCCTGTAGAAATACACCGTATCGATAGATATCTGTTGTGGTTTTTGTCAACAAATCAGCCCCGGGGATATCGGATCTCAATCCACGGCCTGAAGCCATATGCTGGGCTGTTTGACTCGGATTGAAAACATAAATCGAATCGTAAGCATTCGCCTTTAATACTTTTTTGTCATCATAATAATTAATCCCCTCCATAAAAAACGCATATACATTTGAATGCGATTGATCTGCATCGGCACCGACTAGAATTTTATGCTTAATAGAACCTGTTTTTACAATACCGGTTAAATTTAACTGCTGGTTGGCTGTAAATTCGTTTGATTTGGATCTTGTCAAATTTCTGGGAGCAATCCCATTTTTATCCGCTTGGATGCGATCAGAACCATAATAGTCACGATCATAGGTTTGATAGCTTGCGATCGCATTTAAATTCCAAGATTCGTTAAATCTATGATTAAAATTGATCTGACCGTTTGAGGTATTTGTATTGTTATAAGCCCAAGGTACATTTAAGAATGTATTTCTTCCGACAGATTGATTTAATTTGCCGTCGACAGTCCCTATTCCGAAGTCTGGTGTGAAATCACTTTTCAAGTAATCAAATGTAAAGTTTAGATCCGTTTGATCGGAAATCTTATATAATACAGATGGGTTTACATAAGTTCGTTTTGACTTTACCTGATCTCTAAAGCTGCCAGCTTTTTCATAGGTGCCTATCATGCGAAAAGCGACTTTATTTGAAATTGGGCCATAAACATCGACTGTAGGTTTATAAAAGTCATAACTACCTACACGCATTGAAGCTTCTCCGCCATAGAAGAACTTAGGCTTTTTGGTAACCAGATTAACGACCGCACCGCCGGATACACCACCATATAGTAAAGCAGCACTTCCTTTAAGGATTTCAACGGACTCTAATGTACTGGCTTCTATTGAACCACCATTATTTGTACGCGCGCCATTTTTAAAGATATTGTTTGCTCCCAAGCTGTAACCTCTCGCATAGAAGTTTTCATTTACACCACCACGATTTGCACCCATGGCTAAACCATTCGCATTTTTGAGCGCATCGCTCAATCTGTTGATTTGTTGATCGGTAATGATCTGCTTATTAATAATCTGCACACTTTGCGGCAAGTCTTTATCAATAATACCAGCTTTTCCAACATTGACCGTTTTATTATTATGGGAATTATACCCAAATACTTCAACCTGCTCTAATTGCGACTCAGAAATATTCATCGCTACATGAACTGCCTGCGCTTTACCATCTTTAACAGTTATTGTTTGTTCTTCCACAGCGTTGCCTATGCTCTTGATTCGAATGGTATAGGTCCCATCCGGAAGATCGGGGAAATGAAAACTGCCATCACGGGCGGTGGAAGTTGATCTACCAAGTGTTGTAATGGTTACTGTAGCTGACTCGATCGCTGCGCCATCTTTGGTTTTGACGCGTCCATGTACCCCCTTGCTTTGCGCCGACACATCCAATTGTGTCGCACCTACCAATCCCAGACTTAAGATAAGCCCCAGAAGAGATCTTTTCATTGTTAATATTGAATTAGTCTAAATTATTTATCGGCGCAAACATACAATTAATTTAGTTATTTAGACTGATTTAAAATAAAAAAATAACAGACCTTTTATGCAGTACTATTGTAGGTAATAATACTGGAATATTTGCTTGTTTTGGTGTTTAATGTATTGATATTAACATGTATACGATATTTTTATTAACCACTACGAATCGTAAATCACAAGCGCGGATTGTAAATGAATGATACACAGGAAAAATAGACTTGATATATTTGGAACTAGGAGATCAACACCGTACCGATCACGGTATCGATGTTTTTCATTAGGTTAGAAGAAAGCCGTTAGGAATTCCCCATTCCAGCGGCTTTCACTTTTTATAAATTTGTATCGTCATAATCCTTTCCATCACTGAATTTTCTGTTCAAGACACTAATGCTATCCTGCGATAAAGATCATTTTATCTTATTCCTTTGTTATTCTGATTTTTATATAGGTTGGATAGGTATTTTTATATATCTTTGATAAAGAACCAAAAGCCTTTAGCCTTTCCGTTGTTAACATGGAGATATTTCGACTTTTGGGGAACGAGTAATTTTTGAATTATGAAATATCTTTTTGTACTATTGCTCGGTTTATTCCTATTGTCCAGTTGTGACAAGGAAGAAGGTGATCCAGACTCCATGGAGATCGACGGTGCTGCATTAGCCAAAAAGTTTCAATTTATAGGTCGTTCTGTTGGTTTTTCAGTAAACCAGATTTATGTAGATCAAACTATAGACAAAAATTTCTACCTGGGAACAGTATGGGGATTGAAAGATACTATACCGACTGTGAAGCTAACTTCCCTTCGTAGTCGTTATAAGCCATTTAAAATTACAGTTGTGCCTACCACTTCCGCTATTTCAAATGCGAAGATCGTTCCAACCTTCGACGGAATTCGTTCCTATGCCCGTAAAAATAAAAGCACTGAGCTGACGATGTCAGGTTTTTCCATAACAGATTTCTTTGATTATGAATCAATCCGTTATCATCTCAATAATAGCCCTGACGTAGATAGTGTTTTAAAGCTTGTCGAACACCATGATTCAACAACAATCAAAAGAGCTTATAGCTGTTTGATGCGAAGTGAAAATATTGCATTTTCATTAATGGCACAATTCAATGAGTTTTCTTCGGCTTTTGGCCGTAAAGATGTTGCTCAGCTAAAACAAGCTGGTTTTAATCCCTATTATACAAATATTGTGAATTACGGTACGCATTTGATTATGATGGGAGAAAGCGATTATCCTCGGATTGATTTCAAAAATGCACTTGATAAATTATTGGAAGGGCAACCACTGACGGAGAAGGAGGAAACAATTTTAAACGCTTCGGATCTGCTAATTTATTTACGTGGTGGTAAAAGAGAAAGCTTTATCAAGCGCGAAAGCGGTCTGCAAGAAATAACTAAACTGATAACAGAATTTAAAAAAGAGTTTGAAAAACAAAGTAATTCATTTGATTTCCCTATCAGTTATTCGCTCAGAAGTTTAGACAATTTTTCACCTTTGAAGTTTTGGTATTCCTATGATTTTCTTGTCCGTGAGGAAAAAGGTAATTAAAGTTTTTATACCGTACTATTTCCGTATGATGTAATCAATAGTGTCCTCGCTACCAAGGCTAAAAGTAATTTTAGTTCTTTTCATTTTTATTTATACAGTTAATTATTACTCTATCTATCGAATTTCATGCCATTTTTATTGCGGCGATGGCTTGCAATAGCTCAGCAAAAATTAGTAGCTTTATTTTTTTGAATTACTATGAAACTACGCTCTTTATTTTTTGCCCTATTGGTATCACTTTTTAACTTATGTCTAGCGCAGCCAGCAGATACGCGCACCAATGCTAAACAGGATGACAAACCTCTTGAAATAGCCCTTTCCAAAGCAGGGAAAAATAGGGCTTCATTGGAAAAAGTGCTCAAAGACGTGCCCAAAAATATGAAGGAAGGTGCAGTCTTCTTAATTTCCTATATGCCACAACGGGATCTGGAATCCTTAAGCAGCGATTTCTTATTGCGCAATATTGAATTGGCCTATCGGGCAAAAGAGAAGTTCCCTTGGACGAAACAACTACCAGATTCCATTTTTTTAAATGAGGTATTGCCTTATGCCGTGCTCAATGAAAATCGGGACGAATGGCGTGAAGAACTCTTTAATAGGTTTTCAAAGTATGTGGAGTCTTGTAAGACACTTCGTGAGGCCATCGCCGCTGTCAATAAAAATATTCGGGACGAAGTTATGGTTGATTATAACACAAAAAGAAAACGGCCGGATCAATCTCCCGCGGAATCCATTGATCAAGGGATGGCTTCCTGTAGTGGGCTGTCAATCTTGTTGACTGATGCATTTCGTGCAGTGGGTATTCCATCCAGGGTAGCGGGAACCTTAAACTGGTTTGACAATCGTGGAAATCACAACTGGTGTGAGGTCTGGATAGATGGAAAATGGTATTTTACAGAATATTACCCCGATAAAGAGCTGAATCGTTCTTGGTTCTTAGCGGATGCGGGCAAAGCGGATGCAAGTAACCGGGAGCATGCCATTTATGCTTCTTCTTTCAAAGCGGCAGAAACATACTTTCCTTTAGCTTGGGATACAAACTTGAAATATGTGAATGGGGTGAATGTAACGCCTACTTATAAAGCTTTATATAACGAGCAGCAGCAACAAATTAACATAGACAATAAGCATACGGCAATTTATGTTATTGCTTACGAAAGTAAGGACAAGACCACACCCGAAGATCGGAAAAAGTGTAATATCGATATCTTTCAAGGGAAGGATCAAGTAGGCGGAGGTTCTACCAAAGATGCAAGACAAGATGCAAACGACAGGTTGCAGTTTGCAGTAGAAAAAAACAAAATTTATACGCTTAAATATAATAATAAACAAGGTACAGTGGAAAAGCAGGTGAAGGTAGAGAATGATCCTATGACAGTAACCATTTTCCTTGATTAGAAGACAAAATCTTTTTAATTATAAATTGTACTCGCTCTCTTGTCAGATGGCCCTTTAGAATCTGATAATAGAGCGAGTTTTTTTATCTAAGATTTTTTATTGGTATTTCCTGTCGGAGAAAAACAGCTGTCTAATTGCGATTAAAGCTGAGAAAACCAGGTTATGTAACTTTTTTTTTGCAATCTTAAACCGAATTTGTTTAAATTGCCAATCGAATTGTGACACAACCAATGTATTTGAAACCTTTATCCGAAGAAAATAAGAGGAATATTGCTATTCATCGAGATGAGAACTCTTTTAAGGCCTATTTTTTGGCTAATTATGGGGTGCTAAAAAGTAATGCATTTTCTTTTATAAAAGATAAACAATTGGCTGAAGATGTAGTTTCTGAAGTACTTTGGAAAATCTGGTACTTAGGACCGGATCTTATGAATATCGTGAGTCTCGAAAGCTACCTCCTTCGGGCGATCAAAAATAAATGCCTGAACCTGCTCCGGGTTCGTCAGCTCGTACTAACAGATGGCATTGAATATCAAGATACATTAATCGATCGCAATACACCTGAAGATATATTGATATCTACCGAAAGCATCCAACGGATACAACAGGCTGTAGAATGTTTGCCGCCAAAAACAAAAGAAGCGTTTAAATTGGTGAAGGAAGAAAAGAAGACGTATTTGGAGACTGCGGAAACGATGGGAATATCTAAAAAAACTGTAGATAGACATATTCAAATAGCCCTTGGAAAACTATGGGCCTGCATGAAAGAAAAAAAGTAATTTTTTTATTGGGGATTTTGTATTGCTTCGGTGTCTCTATCACAAATACACCGAATGCGTATGTTTTCATCTGAAGAAGAATACTTTTTATTTTTAGCCAATCGATTGCTTGAAGGAACGCTCACAGCAGAGGAAAGGAGTGTTTTGGATGATTTACTGCGAGCAGATGAAAATAAAAGACAACTAATTGCCTTCTTGGAAAGTGAGCAGGAGGAACGGCAAAATATCGAGGCCGAGATTATCTATGAAAAGTCAAAACCTATAGAATTGGTTGCCGATAGGGATTCTAATGTCCACCCCTTTTTAAATTACAAAAAAATAAAAATAATATCCATTGCAGCTAGTGTTTTGATGGTATTTGGATTGTTGACTTTTTGGTCTATAAAAAGAGACAAAGAGGTAAATATTGATTCAGAATGGCAAACAATTGCTACAGGAAAGGGAGAACGTAAATCGATCAAATTAAGTGATGGATCTGAGGTCTGGCTTAATAATGAAAGCACCCTGCGACTGAAAAGTGGATTTGGGAAAACTGACAGGGTATTGCAATTAATAGGGGAGGGCTACTTCTCGATTGCCAAGAATCCAAATTTGCCTTTGACCATTAAGACAGCGCACGCAGAGGTACTCGTACTGGGTACTAAATTTAATCTCCGTGCAATTCCATATGAAAATATAACAACGACTTCGCTAATTGAAGGTAAGGTACAACTGAAAGTCGTGGAGAATAAGCAAACAAAAACCTATGAACTCCTGCCGGGAAACAAAATCTCTGTGGTTAATTCGGTGCTGGAACCAAGCCATAATAAAAGCAAGCATGCTGTTATACAGCAGCAGGTAGCTTTTGAAAAACTTGATATAGTCGAGACTGAAGCTACGGAAACACTCTGGATGAAGAACCGTCTGGTGCTTAAAGGTGATGATTTTAATACCGTTGCCCGAAAGATGGAACGTTGGTTTGGAAAACCTGTTGTTATCAAAACAGAGCGATTGGCGGAACAGCATGTCACTGGTATATTCGAAGAAACAACGAGCGAGGAATTCTTGGATATGATCAAGCGAACCGGCATAAAACTAAATTACTATACCCTAAATGATACACTTTATGTAAAGTAAAATTAAAAGAGGGTATCCCTCATAGTGAGCAATACCCATACGTTTTAACCAATGGCATCGGACCCTAGGAAAGTAGGATGCCAATCGATTATTATTAAATACCAAAATTATGAAAAAAAAATCACATGTACTTTATCATGTGCCTATCTCGTATTACCTAAAATGGTTGTTAATGGCCAAATTTTTAATCATTTTCTTATTCGCATGTGTTGCAACTGGTCTAGCGAAAGAATCTAAAGCGCAGAAAACGGTTTCTTTACGATTTGAAGAGGTTCGGCTCAAAAATCTCTTGACTTCAATCGAG
>NZ_JBWKUH010000034.1:0-52421 GCF_059420745.1 Sphingobacterium sp. GW821-FHT03E03 | reverse complement strand
TATTTTTATTGATTTTGACATTAAATCAAAACTATATTGTATTTTAGAATGCAATTATGTTATTCCTTAGATTGATATTGGAAAGTTGTCAGTTTGCGTTTTCTGCATTAAAGGACAATCGTACACGTACCATGCTTTCCTTGCTGGGCGTGACTATTGGTATTTTTACCATTATAGGTGTGTTTTCGGCGGTGGATACCTTACGAAATAACATTGAGGAATCTGTAAAAAAGATAGGAAGTAAGACACTTTACATAGAGAAATGGCCTTGGGATGGTGGCCCAAATTATCCTTGGTGGAAGTATTTGAACAGACCTGAACCTACGTATAATAATTACCAGGACTTAAGAAGCCGTATGACAACAGCGGAGTATATGGCTTATATGATTAATATCGGTAACACAACGATTAAGTATAAAAACAATTCTGCCCAAGGTTCATCGGTAAATGCTGCGACCTATGAAAATCTATATATCCAAAACTTAAATATTGTTGACGGTCGATATTTTGCGGAAAGTGAATCCAGAGGTGGAGCGCTAGTCACAGTACTGGGAGCTAATATCGCGGATGGACTTTTTCCGAATGAGGAACCAGTCGGTAAGTATATTAGTATGTTGGGTAGGAAAATTCAGGTTATCGGTGTCTTAAAAAAAGAGGGCAATGGTGTGTTAATTAATACTTCACCCGATGATACCGCTTTTATTCCATTTGAATTGGCTAGAAATCTTGTCAATTATGATAATTTTTCTCCAAGTATAGCCATGGTCATCAAGTCGAGTTATACATTGGGTGAAGCTGAAAGTGAGGCAAAGACATTGATGCGGTCGATCCGTCGTATTTCTCCCCAACGTGAAGAAAATTTCTCTATCAACCAGACAACAATGATTACAGGTGCATTAGATCAGCTTTTTGGTATTATTAATCTTGCTGGATTTTCTATTGGTATTTTCTCAATTTTAGTTGGCGGTTTCGGTATCGCCAATATCATGTTTGTAAGTGTCAAGGAACGGACACATATTATCGGTATCCAAAAAGCTTTGGGTGCTAAAAATTTCTTTATTTTATCGCAATTCCTTATCGAATCTATTGTGCTTTGTTTACTGGGTGGTGGGATTGGTCTTGCTGTAGTCTATTTTCTTGCTTTTATCGTCCAACTAGCAACGGGTGTCGCAATTGTTGTCAGTGTAAAAATGGTTATTCTTACGGTATCACTTTCTACCTTCATTGGCCTGATATCAGGTATCGTACCTGCTTTGATGGCCTCTCGGTTAGATCCAGTCGAAGCTATTCGAAGTAAATAAACTAACTATGGTTAAAAAAGCTCAATTTTCGATATTGAAAGGATTTTGGCTTTTGCTTTTTGCTTACAGCTGTGTATTGATGGCAGAGATTACATGGCGGTACCATAGTTTTGCATTGGATGCTAATTTTCTGATGATAAAACAAACGGAAATTGAGGCGTTTTGGTGGTATAAATATGCTTTCTATTTACATGTCTGTACAGCGATACTCGCCTTACCTGCTGGTTTTACTCAATTTAATTCGGGGCTTCTGAAGAAATATCCGCAACTGCATCGGAGGATTGGTTATGTTTATGTATTTAGTATTTTGGGCTTTGCTGCACCTTCAGGGGTATTGATCGGATCTGTCGCTAATGGAGGCTTCTTTGCGGTCATTTCCTTTGAACTGCTTGCTTTGGGATGGTTCTATTTTACATTTCAGGCCGTTCGTCTGGCCGTTCAGAAGAAATTTAATGTACACCAAGATTTTATGCTGCGTAGTTTTGCACTAACCTGTTCAGCCCTCACATTGCGTTTCTGGAAAGTGATTTTGGTTTACCTATTTCAACCGAATCCGATGGATCTTTATCAGATTATTGCCTGGCTGGGCTGGGTGCCTAATTTATTACTTATTGAGTTTATTATTTATCGAAAAAATCATAATTTAAGAAACCATCATGATCTATCCAGATCATAAATGGGATAAATTCAGAGATATGAAAAGGAATATCTATTTATTATTAGTGCTTTCCGCCATGATCGGCTGTAAAGAACGAACAAATAAGAAGGCTGTTGAGCCCAAAGCACAAGATTCTGTTTTGCTTGAACAGGAGACTCATAAGGAGCTTTATGGCAATTGGGTGGGGAATTTTGTGATTGATGAAAATTCCCTTGAAGATGGTGAGGGGCTGCCAAATACGGATTATAGTCCAAAAATAAACCTGACCATCAAAAAAATAACAGATAAAGGGAAAGTTTTTGGACAAAATGTGGTCAAAGGAAATCTACGTTCGTTGACAGGAAAACTTGAGGGCGACGGGAATGCGATGCAACTATTGTTGGATGAGCCAGGTGATAAGAAATCAGATGGTCGTTTTGAAATAAAATTGAAGAATGATACATTAATTGGGAGTTGGGTCGCTTACGACCAAGGGGTGAAGATTAAGAAAAGAAATTTCAAATTATTGAAAAAGCAATTTGCCTATAATCCAAATCTGATGTTAAATAATCAAGATGAAGAATATGGAACTTTGGTCGATTGGATCAACGCGAAAAAGAAAGAAGCGACAGATCAAGATGGTGATTCTACTTATACTTATGTGATGGAATATTATCGGTCCGCATCGCCGGCTGTGTTCAGTATAAATGCTTCTAAGCAGAAATTGGCGGAGAAAGACTTGAAAAACCTGAAAAAATTAGATCTAGAGATTATTCGAAATACAATTTTTGCACGGCATGGTTATGCTTTTACGAAGCCCTCTATTCGTCAGTTTTTCGATCCAGTAGATTGGTATGTACCGGTTTCGAAAGATGTAAGTTCGGATCTGAGCCCGTTGGAGAAAGATAATATTGCGCTTCTTACAAGATTTGAGAAGTATGCGACAGACAATTACGATACCTTTGGAAGGTAATCTGCATTTGTTTTTTGTATTGCGTTACAACTGATAGAAAAAGGAACGGAAAAGAGGTAAAAACGGACCCTGAAGATCGAATAATAAAAAAAGGTAATAGGGGGTACGAATAGAATTAAACTCAACGGGGTCTCCAATTTTTTTAGAGACCCCGTTGAGTTTATGCCTTGTTTGGTTTCGACTGAACTAACTTATTTATTTCGGATGGATATAGCATTTTTATGTGCATGTAAGCCCTCAAGTTCAGCGAGTATTTCAACTGTGGATCCAATCTGTTGGAGTCCGTTTTCGTTGATATGCTGAAATGTTATTTTCTTTACAAAAGAATCGACTGAAACACCAGAATAGGAACGAGCATATCCGGATGTCGGTAAAGTGTGGTTGGTTCCTGATGCATAGTCGCCTGCACTCTCCGGTGTAAGGTGTCCTAAGAAAACCGAACCTGCGTTGCTGATATGGCGTGTCAAGGATTCCCACTGATCTGTTTCTAAAATAAGGTGCTCCGGAGCATATTCATTTGAAAATTGGATGGCCTCTTGGAGGTTTCCAACCGTGACTGCATACGAGTTTTCGATTGCTTTTGAAGCAAGTTCTTTCCGCGGCAATACAGCAAGTTGTGTTTCAAGTTGTGTATTAACGGCATCTATTATAACCGTAGAGGTTGCGACTAAAACGGCTTGACTGTCTATGCCGTGCTCTGCTTGCGCCAGAAGGTCGGCTGCAACAAATGCCGGATTGGCTGTTTCGTCAGCAATCACAAGCACTTCAGATGGTCCCGCAGGCATGTCTATACTAACGTTAGTGAGCCCCTGTATAATTGATTTGGCCTTCGTGACAAACTGGTTACCCGGACCGAAGATTTTGTCAACTTTAGGAATAGATTGGGTGCCAAAGGCCATGGCAGCAACTGCTTGTGCGCCTCCAACAAGATAGATACGTTTAATGTTGAGCAATTTTAAACAATACGCAACAAAACCATTAATCTTTCCATTGGATTGTGGGGGAGAACAAACTACAATCTCTTTACAACCTGCAATTCTGGCAGGTATACCTAACATCAATAGCGTGCTAGGTAAAACGGCAGAACCGCCAGGAATATAAAGCCCTACTTTTTCAATCGGACGTATTTCCCGCCAGCACTTCACACCAGGCATAGTCTCTACTGTACGTTCTCTTTTAAGCTGTGTGCTGTGGAATCTGTGTATGTTTTGGAATGCTATTTCCAAAGCACGCTGTTGGTCACGGTGTATGGTAGTTGCTAATTCATCAATATCTTCTTCGTCCAAAAAGAGTTTTTCAAGTTGTACTTTGTCAAATTTTGCAGCATATTCACGCAAGACAGTATCGCCCTGCACCCGTACCTGCTGAATAATATCTTGGACGACTTCCTGGATTGAATTGTTCGGATCTGTATTCCGAGCAACCAATTGTTGCAGTTCCGTTTTTCCTAAAGATTGGTATTCGTATTTTTTTAGCATGATCGTAAGAATCGGTCAAGTTTAGAGAATGATTTTTTCAATCGGCATCACAACGATACCTTGGGCACCCTCTGCTTTTAATTTATTGATTTTGTCCCAAAAATCGTCTTCTGTAATTACGGTGTGTACTGCTACCCAGCCTTCTTCCGCTAATGGAACTACAGTTGGACTCTTTACCCCATGTAATAAAGAAGTGATGGCAGGAAGGTTCTTTTTCTCGACATTCAATACCACATATTTGGTTTCTTTAGCCAATAGAACCGATTCTATACGCTGAACTAATTCGGCAAGGATTTCATTTCCTTCGAGTCCCTTTCTACCAACCAGAATAGCTTCGGAATTTTTGACATCAGCAAAGGGTTTTAGACCATTACTTTTCAATGTTCCACCTGTGGAAACGATATCACATATTGCATCGCTAAGTCCTAATCCAGGCGAAATTTCCACTGATCCAGATATCAATCGTATATCCGCATTGATTTGGTAATCGTCGAGAAAATTTTTAAGGATATTGGGATAGGAGGTTGCGATCGCTTTGCCATTAAGGTCTTTGATATCTTGAATAGAGCTATCTTTTGGTATAGCTAATTTTAAGGTACATTTTCCAAAACCAAGTCGTTTGATATATTCCACTTTTGATTCTGTTTCGTCGATGATATTTTCACCAACAATACCAAGGTCGGCTATTCCCTGTTCGACATAGCCTGGGATGTCATCATCTCTAAGAAATAATATTTCTAAAGGGAAGTTGCCTACAGTAGTAATCAAGGAGCTTTTGTAGTTTTCGAAATCTAAACCACAATTTTTCAGTAATTGAACAGATTTTTCGTTTAACCTACCCGATTTTTGGATAGCAATTTTAAGATTTTTCAACGCTTTATAAATGTTAGCAGTAAATTATTAATAATAAGAAATCAAACTAGAGGGAGGGTATTCTACGTAAGAACACATTAAATTAACATATCGCCACATGGCGATGATGCAAATGAAAATGATATACGTAGGTATAGATCATGTTTGTATTAATAACTGATAGCAAATGTATAGTAAATTAATGGGAAATACAAAATTATCATTTTAAAAAGTTAAAAGATTAGTTCTGTTGGGGCGTCAGATTTTTAAAATTTCGTATTATTTTCTATAAAGTTTGAGACATAGACTGGCAACTATTGGAAATTTCCTTATTTTTAGGAAGTGAAGTTTTTTTTAGCTTAATGTTGCTCATAAACTGCATCTGTTGGAGCTCTCGGAAAATACATTGTTCGTAACAGCTTCTATTGATTAAAATATTAAGCAGTTGAAAAAGTCAAATATCATGTCAAAAATAATCTATAGTAGATGAAAAGAATAGTATTTATTTTAATGAGCTGGGTGACATGCCTGACGGGTACTGCAATTGCTCAGGAAAAACCGGCTTCTACGTTAGATATTCGTATTTTGGAATCTATAGCTGAGACAAGATCTGACTCCCAGACACAGACTTTTAAAGTACTCTCTGATATCAACAACTGTGTGCAGGTTGCTGTGCCTGTTGGTCTATTAGTTGCTGGTGCTATCAATAACGATAAGGCAATGCGTCAAAATGCACTGTATGTGGCGAGTAGTACCGCTGTGACAGCATTGGTTAATGTCGGAATAAAACATCTGATCAAGCGGAGTCGGCCCTTTAAAAAATATCCGAACTTTATATCTGTTCGTACGGCTGGTGGCTATTCTTTTCCTTCAGGCCATACGTCGTCAGCTTTTGCAACAGCTTCAGCCTTGTCCCGTGCGTACTCAAAATGGTATGTTGTTGCTCCGTCTTTACTTTGGGCGAGTAGTGTTGGTTATTCCAGAATGTATCTTGGTGTGCATTATCCAACGGATGTACTCGCTGGGGCGGTATTGGGGGCTGGGTCGGCCTTTGCATTGGATGGGTTAAGAAAATAAAAATAAGTTTAAATGAATAATTGATGCAAGTGATAAAAATATTGGTTGTAGGTTGTGGTAATATGGGAGCTTCCCATGCGAAGGCCTACCACGATTTGGATGGATTTGAGATCGTTGGTTTGGTCGCTAGAGGGAATAGTAAACATAAACTTAATGCGGAGTTAGGTGCTGATTATGCGCTTTTCGAATCATACGAAGAGGCATTGGAGCAAACGAAACCTGATGCTGTCTGTATTGCGACCTATCCTGATACACATAAAGATTATGCAATTAAGGCTTTCGAATCGGGGGCTCATGTTTTTATTGAGAAACCTTTAGCTGAGGATGTTACATCGGCAGAAGAGGTTGTGAATGCCGCCATAAAGTATAATAAAAAACTGGTTGTAGGGTATATTCTTCGTTATCATCCCTCATGGATGAAATTTATTGAGCTTTCGAAGACTATGGGGAAACCTTTGGTTATGCGTATGAATCTTAATCAACAAAGCCATGGTTACATGTGGAATGTCCATCGCAATTTGATGTCTAGCCTAAGTCCAATAGTTGATTGTGGTGTACATTATATCGATGTCATGTGTCAGATGGTAGGTGTCAAGCCGGTACGTGTTTCGGCGATAGGCGCCCGGCTTACGGACGATATTCCAGATTGGAACTATAATTATGGTCAGCTTCAGTTGCATTTTGAGGACGGTTCTGTAGGTTGGTACGAAGCGGGCTGGGGACCTATGGTGAGTCAAAATGCCTTTTTTGTAAAAGATGTTTTCGGTCCCAAGGGTTCGGTATCCATTGTTGCTGACAAAGCAGGCAACGAGGGTAAATCGGATTCTGTGGCGGCGCATACACAAACAGAAAGTCTACGTGTACACTATGCTGATTTAGACGCGAATAATGAATTTTTTAAAAAAGATGAGTGGGTGAACTTGGCCGATGAGCCAGATCATCAGGAGTTGTGTAACAGGGAACAACGCTTTTTTCAGCAGGCCATCCTTGGGGATATTGATCTGTCTTCTTCCATGGAAGATGCGGTCAATAGTTTACGTATAGCGCTTGCTTGTGACGAAGCCGTGAAAACAAAACAGACTGTATTATTGTAATTCTAGTTCATATAAGATTTACTGTTTTTTTTTGTCTCTTTTATGAAAAATTGGGCGGGAAAAAAGTAATTAAATAAAAAATATAGCAGAAGGATAGGCTTTTTGGTCTATCTTTTGTTATTTAGCTACATATTTATCATTCTTATGAAGAATTTATTCAAAGTGGCGTTGTTGTTTGGATTGTCCATCCCTGTAGTGCATGGGCAAGATAAACAATGGCAGATGGAATTTGTGTTTAAAGGTGAGATTTCACCCGAAAAATTTGAAAATGAGATTCCAGAGTTTGCAAAAGAATTTTACGAGCCTTTTCTGAAAGGAAAGACGGCCTATAAGAATGTTGAAGTCTTAGCAGATGCCAATTATTCTTCGGCTGTTGTTAATCAGAAAGAGCATGCTATTTTGAATAGAAAATTGGCAAAAACCTATTCTTTCTCAGCAGGAGATGATATTGTAACAGCAGAATCTTATCACCCTTCTTATAAAATCGTTAGTAATAGACTAAAAGAATCTGAAGGGCCATATGTATGGATACAGGATTTAGGAGAGATTGAAGATGTCGCTGGTGTGACCTGTAAAAAAGCAAAATTATTTATCAAAAATCAGGCGGATTCTGCGGAAGCAACTGTTTGGTATTCTGAGGCGGTGCCAACATACTACATGACTGCTTTTTCATTTGTAAATGATCTCCCGGGAGCGGTGCTTAAACTGTCGTTGGGCCAAAATACAGAATTGGGTTTTGAGACAACTAAAGTATCGAATGTTTCAACTGTGGAAGGCTTTCAATTGCCTCAGGATGTTAAAGTTGTGGATATATCAGGGAGTAGTCATACGGAAGAAGGCGAGGATGTAAGTTTGTTTGAGGATACTTTTCCCCTGGATAAGTCACTTAAATGGGTGATGGTGAAAGATAATGATACGAATGATGAATATTATGGAATAAAGAGCTCAACGGGACAAGAGGTTTTGTCATGTTCACTTTTTTCATTGGCCTATTTTAATGATCGGATTGCCATCGTTTCAGACAAGGATAATTACTTCTGGTTGTTAGACAAAAAGGGGAACAAGCTAAATAAAACAGGATTTGACTGGCTTACTCCAGCGACTGAACGATTGGCTATTTTTCAAAAAGATGGAAATTTTGGATTGGTCACACAAGAGGGAAAGGTTTTGCTCGATAAGAAGGAAAATATAAGTAAGTTTTTAAATAATTATTTGATGTTCTCGGAAGATGGGAAAATAGGTTTGTTGGATGAGAATGGGAAAATTATTATTAATCCTAGTCTATTATTTTTGGATGTAGATAGTACAGGTAAAGTTTTGGTAAGAGATAAAGAAGGGGAGGAGACCAAAACACTTGAACTTGATACGTTTATAAAGGAATATGTAAAGTGATTTAGATTTTGTTGAATAGAAGACTAATATAAGTCACCATAAAAAAAAGCATTCAATCTAAGCAGATTGAATGCTTTTTTGCTTTGATTATTTTTATATTCTGGTTACGGAATATTTAGAAATTTGTGTGTCTGTAGGGAGATATCCCATTTTGGATTTTCCTTGACATAGTCAATAATAGACGGGGTCATTTCTTTGGATTTGGACCATTCGGGCTGAAGGTATAATCTGCAATTTGGTCCAACTAATTGTGCATATTCTTCTCCCCAGGCAAAATCACTTTTATTGAAAACAATAACTTTGAGTTCACCTGCGGCATCGAGGACGTCTTTTCTTGGGGCTTTGAATTTTTTCGGAGACAGGCATATCCAATCCCATTCTCCACTTAAAGGATAAGCGCCAGATGTTTCAATAAAAGTTTTTATGCCCGCAGCGTGGAGACCTTTTGTGAGGTAGTCCAGATTATAGATAAGAGGTTCGCCTCCTGTGATAACAACTGTTTTAGCAGGATATTTTTTTGCATTTTCAATAATTGAATCTGCAGCTGTAAGCGGATGGATAGATGCATCCCAGCTTTCTTTTACATCGCACCAATGGCATCCAACATCGCAACCACCTAATCTGATGAAATAAGCAGCAGTCCCGGTGTGGTAACCTTCTCCTTGAATGGTGTAAAATTCTTCCATCAAAGGTAATCGTGTTCCGTCTTCTGGTACTTGATTCGACATAGTTAAAATTTGAGTCTGCAAAAGTAGCAAATATTAATGATATGCTCAATTTCTCTTGTTGTTTTCGGTAGAATTCGTGTCATTTTTATTGGGTTGAAAAATTAATGACGATCTTAGGTTTCATTAACAGCAGATAGGTGTTTTGTTTAAAAAATAAACTTGGACATAAAAAGGGATGGATTGTTCAAAAGGGGTAAGAGATCATAAAAAAACTGTTTATTACCAGAATTTTTGCTAAATTTGTTTCACAATTTATTTATTGAAAACATAAGTGTAATAACATAATTGTACATGTTGTTTTGTGTTTTCTATTTTTTAACAATATAAAAATCATAGTTGTAAATGATTAAAATTACACTACCTGATGGTTCCGTTAGAGAATATCAAAAAGGAATCACTGCAGCAGAAATTGCTTTATCAATTTCTGAAGGGTTAGCGAGAAATGTTCTTGCGGCTGAGGTGAATGGTGAGGTATGGGATTCTGCCCGTGCTATTGAAGAAGATTCTAGTGTTAAGTTGTTAACCTGGAATGATACAAAAGGAAAATCTACTTTTTGGCATTCTTCGGCTCACTTATTGGCTGAGGCTTTGGAAGCTTTATATCCAGGGATTAAATTCGGTATTGGTCCGGCTATTGAAACTGGATTTTACTATGACGTTGATTTTGGCGATCGCGAATTTTCTTCGGATGACTTTAAGGCTATTGAAGACAAGATGTTGGAACTTGCCAAACGTAAAGAGACTTTTGAGCGTAAAGCTGTTTCGAAGTCAGATGCCTTAGCGTATTTTACTGAAAAAGGGGATGAGTATAAGCTCGATCTGATTAAAGATTTGGAGGATGGAAAGATTACATTCTATACTCAAGGAGAATTTACAGATTTGTGCCGTGGTCCTCATATTCCAAACACAGGGTTTATTAAAGCCATAAAATTAACTAACGTCGCTGGTGCGTATTGGCGAGGTGATGAATCTCGTAAACAGTTAACGCGTATCTATGGGGTAACTTTTCCAAAAGCATCGGAACTCACTGAATATCTGAAGTTCATCGAAGAAGCAAAAAAACGTGACCACCGTAAGTTAGGTAAGGAACTGGAACTTTTTGCATTTTCAGAAAAAGTTGGTGCAGGATTGCCTTTATGGTTACCAAAAGGGGCTGCGCTACGTCAAAAATTAATTGATTTTTTGCAAAAAGCGCAATTGAACTCAGGATATGAGCCTGTAGTTACTCCACATATTGGTCATAAACAATTGTATGTGACTTCTGGTCACTATGAAAAATATGGTGCGGATTCATTTCAGCCGATTAAAACACCTATCGAAGGTGAAGAATTTTTGTTGAAGCCGATGAATTGTCCACATCACTGTGAGATCTATAAAGTTAAACCACGTTCGTATAAAGATTTACCTGTTCGTTTTTCTGAATTTGGTACTGTATATCGTTACGAGCAATCTGGTGAGTTGCATGGCTTAACTCGTGTGCGTGGGTTTACTCAGGATGATGCACACTTGTTCTGTCGTCCGGATCAGGTAAAAGATGAGTTTAAAAAAGTAATCGACCTCGTTCTTTATGTATTTGGTGCTTTAGGATTTAATGACTATACTGCACAGGTATCGTTGCGTGATCCTGAAAACCGTACTAAATATATCGGAACCGATGAAAATTGGGCTTTGGCCGAATCTGCAATTATTGAGGCTGCTGAAGAAAAAGGTTTGCCGACAGTTGTGGAATATGGTGAAGCAGCTTTCTATGGACCGAAATTGGATTTCATGGTAAAAGATGCCCTGGGACGTAAATGGCAGTTGGGTACTATTCAAGTTGATTACAATTTGCCGGAACGTTTTGAATTAGAGTATACTGGAAGTGACAATATGAAACATCGTCCAGTGATGATTCACCGTGCGCCATTTGGATCGTTGGAGCGTTTTGTGGCTGTATTGATCGAGCATTGTGCGGGACAATTTCCGTTATGGCTTGCGCCTGAGCAATTTATCGTCTTGCCAGTGTCAGAAAAATACGAAGAATATGCGCAAAATGTTTTGAATTCGCTAAATAATTCCGATATTCGCGGACTGATAGACTTACGTGACGAGAAGGTAGGCAGAAAAATCAGAGACGCCGAAGTGAAAAAGCTTCCTTATATGTTGATTGTAGGGGAAAAAGAGGTGGAAAATGGCACAGTTTCTGTACGTAAACATGGCTCAGTAGAATTAGGCACTATGACTGCTGACGAATTTAGAGATATATTAATTAAGGAAATAACCGTTTAATTTTTAAACATTTGGCATTAAAAAGACCCGGTGGTCCAAGACCACCAATGAGAAAGAAAGAACCAGATCACCGCATTAATGAGTTAATCAAGGTACCTGAGGTACGTTTGGTAGGAGATAATGTGGAACAAGGAGTTTTCCCTACGCGTAAAGCGTTAGAGTTGGCTGATGAGTTGGAACTTGATTTAGTGGAGATTTCGCCAAATGCTGTACCGCCGGTTTGTAAGATTATCGACTACAGTAAGTTTGTTTACGAACAGAAGAAGAAACAAAAGGAAATCAAAGCTAATGCAAAACAGACTGTTATCAAAGAAATTCGTTTCGGACCTAACTCTGGTGAACATGATTTTGATTTCAAATTGAAACATGCGATTAAGTTTCTTGAAAGTGGTGAGAAAGTACGTGCGTACGTACACTTCAAAGGTCGTGCTATCGTACACAAAGATCAAGGTGAGATCTTGTTGTTACGCTTCGCTCAGGCACTAGAAGATTACGGTAAAGTAGAACTTTTACCAAAATTAGAAGGGAAACGTATGTTTTTAACAGTAGCTCCAAAGGCTCCTAAAAAATAATAAGAATTCTAACAGATTGATATAAAATTTATAAGTATTATGCCAAAAGTTAAAACCAATTCCAGCGCAAAGAAACGTTTCAAATTGACTGGAACAGGTAAAATTGCAAGAAAAAACGCTTTCAAAAGCCACATCTTGACAAAAAAGAGCACAAAACGTAAACGTAACTTAACACAAACAAGTTATGTATCTGATGGCGACATGGGCAACGTAAAACGTATGCTTGCTATCGGTAAATAAGTTTTATTCGATTTTATTTAATAATAATTTTTTAACCGGGTACAGGGTCGTAAGTTCATTGAAATACATGGCACCTTTTACCAAACTAATTTTAAAAATATGCCACGTTCGGTTAACGCAGTAGCTTCAAGAAGAAGACGCAAAAAAATCCTAGGCCTTGCAAAAGGTTACTTTGGATCACGTAGCAAAGTTTATACTATTGCTAAAAATACAGTAGAAAAAGGTTTACAATACGCTTACCGCGATCGTAAAACCAAAAAACGCGAGTTTAGAGCTTTATGGATTCAACGTATCAACGCTGGAGCTCGTCAACACGGAATTTCTTATTCCCAATTGATCGGTAAATTAAACGCTAAAAACATTGGTTTGAACCGTAAGGTTTTAGCTGATTTAGCTTTAAATAACCCAGAAGCTTTCAAAGCAGTTGTAGACGCAGTAAAATAGAGTTTTTAATCCGCTGTCAATTTGTTAGAGATATTAAAGGAGCCTTTGGGCTCCTTTTTTTGTTGTCACTTGTTACCTCTTCGATCACTGTAGTCTTTTTTGGACGATGCTTGTATGTATAGCGAGGAGCTGCTCATCGTATTTTATTTGTCGGTGGCCTTATAGCCTCCTTTGAACAACTGAAATTATCAAACTAGATGTAATAACCATTCTCCCTCAATGTTAGGTTTGATTTTTGTACAAGTAGCTATAAATATAAAATTATGAAAACAAGAACTATCGCATTTGGATTTTCACTTCTTTTATTAGGTGGTATGGTTATGGCTAAGGGGCCAGGTTATAAAGCTCCAATAAAAGTTGTATCTGATCAACAAGGGAAAGTTATTTCAATTGAGGGTGTGGGTAACACCCGGACAATAGAGGCCAAGGGAGGAGAGACAATCCAAATAGAAGGTGCCGATAATAAGGTTGTGATACGTGGTAATGTTAGTAAAGTTATTATTGAGGGTAAAGGTAATACAGTAACTGGAAACGACGTGTCAACTGTTACAATAGAGGGCGCAGACAATATGGTTAATATTGGCTCTTTAGAGACAGTGCAAATTGAAGGTGTTAAAAATCACGTTCACTACAAGTCGACTAAAAACAAATCAGGCCAAGCAAAGGTATCTACCGAGGGAGCTGATAATATGGTGATGAAGATGAAATAGCTGAAAAGGCATCAACAAAAAAGGGTTTTGCATGATATCATGCAAAACCCTTTTTTGTTGAAAAATAGTATTTAGTTTTTAGTTTGATCGTCCTTAGACTGCTTGTGATCTATTTCGTTTTTTTGTATTTTATAATCCGCGGACGTAATTTCTATATTTTGTTCTTGTATGGGATAGGGTTGTAGAAAATCTTGATCAAAAGGATGAGGAGTAACAGCTCGCTGCATAGGATTGTCATCGTGATATGTTCGAAGACAGGTCCCTTTGACACGTTCGGAATTATATATGTAAGCCCCCCAGACACAGAAAAAGATAAGACCTCTTATATTATCCCTATAGAGGAGAATATCGACTTCATCCATATACTGTTTGGCCATAAAATAAGATCCTATTCCGTGAATTGTATAGAATATAGCCATCAATAGTGCGACCATAAAAAATGTCTGAGCAAAAATATCTCTTTTCTTGATCAAAAGGACACAGCTGTAAATCAGTCCAATCAGGATCACCAGATTAATAGACATTTCCACTAGAATCATTGTTTTGTATAATAAAACTGAACCCTTTTCAATTTGATCTATTGCCCGCCATGTATTGAGATTAAAATAGGATTCGCTGAAAAACAAGGTAGATTTGGTTAATATATTTATAAACAGTATAATAAGTAATACAATCATCCATCCGCCAATTTGTTCATGATAAACTTCGTCGTATGGCTTGATGAAGAAGGGTTTGCTTTTATTATACTTTTTGACAATATACCAGATGATCGCTGGTACCAAGATAAGAAATAGTGCCAAAGCAAACCAATTCACCTCACCTACGGAATTAGGTGTACCTAAATTTTGTGTTCCACCTATTACATACCCGTTAGCATCAAGATAAAAGCCATTGTAAAAGATATGATCGCGATCAGCAAAATCTGTATAATACTGTTTCAGATCCTTTTGCTCGACAAAGGGTTCATGAAAACCTAAGGTATAGGCAATTTTAATACTATCTGGTTTTATCTCCAGTGTTTTGCCAAAAACATACGCGCTACGGTCAAAATAGATATTGTCTCTATAATTACCAAATGCATTTTTTCCTTTGTTAATGATGTAAATCTCATATTCAATATCTGAGGGAAAGGATAGGCTGAGCGGAGCAATACGGTCTTCGGTAATTTCTGGAAGTTTTTCATTGATATTCGTGCCTAGTAAAGAAATATATTTTTTAGAAGATCCGTTTTCTGCTTTTCCGATATTTTTTATTTTGTATTTTTCGATGATCTCCACACGATTGTTTTCAATATCATCTTTGTATTGGACATTGGTGATTTTATTGATTTTGGGATAGGTTTTCGCATAGTACTCCAGGTATTGCTTCTGTATATCGTTTTTGGCACTACTTTGAAAATAAGTACGCATATTGTCCGCTTCGTTGCCGAGATAGATAGTTTGTACATCAAGGGTAGCTTCGAATTTGCCTTCAAGTGTCAATGTTTCCCTGACTTTAATATTTCCGGTAATATTCTGCGGTACATCTGTCAGTTTCCCTTTACCCATCGATGAGAGTACTTTTCCATAGGCAGGGAAATATCTGTTTTTGATATTTCCACCTTGATTGGTGATGGTTGGATCTATATATTGGTAACGTCCGTCGACATTCACCTCAATAACCATGTGGTTGAAAGCATAAGGCGATGGGAGTTCTTCTTGTAGCCCGCGATCCTTATAGGTATTGGCTAATACCAGTCCTACGCCAATGTTCTTGTTTTTAAGTATTGTCGCCAGCAGCATTGACTTATCTTTGCAATCGCCGTAGCGCTGAGAAAATACTTTTTCAGGTACATTTGCCCGGTGTGAATATTCGCCCATCTCAATACCCATATAGCGTATTTCGTTTTGTACAAAGTCACAGGCCTTTTTTAGGTACATATAGGGTTGCCCGTTTGACTCTTTCCACAGTTGATTAACGAAAGTTTGAAGTGCGCTTGACGGAGCAATCTGTGGGATGGGATTGATTCTATTGTTCCATTGATCTACCTCCAGCCAAGTATTGAATTCTGAACACTGGATATATTTTAAAGGGCTATACCAAGCCGGACTATAATTTTCGTATTGTACTGTTTTATCTTCGGTCAATTCCCAAAAGAAATTGGTCGTACTTCCTGTGGATTGTTGTTGTACTTCTGGAGCCCCATTGAAACTTTTGAATTGAAGTTTACGACCTTGAGGTACAATATAATTGAGATGAACCAAGCCGGTAGGCTCATAGCCGCGTAAATAATAGGTGTCGAAAAATTTGTTTTCAAATACAGGGTTTGCACCAATTATTGAATAAGCAAATACAATCTTGTCGTCTTTACGCAAATCCTCCAGGACACAATGGGCCATCTGACTTCCATTGTAGATAGACCTCGAAAGCTCCGTTTCGGATGCCAGGAGATTGAATTTTGCTTGCGGTAATAAGTTAATATCTCTCCCGTTACGAATGATGTTCAACTCATGTAATTGAAGTTTTTGGAAATGCGGATCAAAAGTTACCTGAACTTGTCCCAGATTTTCGATTCCACTTTGATCAAATAATACTTTTATGTCCTTATAATATTTTGTTTGGCTGGCTAAGTTTATTTGATGCTCGATTAATTCATAGTAATACCCATCACTAATATCATCCAAATTTGGTTTTAGGGGCTTTTTTGTGACGGACCGAAGCCAAGTTGGTGATGCTGTTTTTTGTATGGATGTTTGGCTAAATGACCAAGAGAATGCAGCTAGTACGAGTACAAAAGCTAGTAGAAGATGGCTAAATCTTTTCATCAATTAATAATTTAACCTAAGATAAGTAAAATTTGGACTTAACTGTAGCTTAATTTAAGGATCATTAATAATCTTTATGGAGTAAAAATCTGGCTGTCTAAAAAGATAAAAGGGCTGCCTGCGTACACAGTCAACCCTTTTATCTTTTAATCCGGAGATATTATAGTTTACTCTCTCTCTTTTTCTTTTTCTTCACCACTTTAGGCATTTGTGCCTGCTTCATTTCATATTGTCTTTCGATGTACTGAATGATTTCAGAAGCAATATCCTTTTTTGTGGCTTTTTCTATACCTTCCAGCCCAGGGGAGGAATTCACCTCCAGGACCAGCGGTCCGCGATCTGAAGGAATCATATCCACACCACATACCGTAAGCCCCAATTGGGCTGCAGCAGCAATTGCAGTCTCTCTTTCGGCCTTACTTAGGCGTATAACCTGCGCTGTGCCACCCCGGTGTATGTTTGATCGAAATTCACCTTCTTTAGCCGTACGTTTCATCGCTCCCACAACTTTTCCGTCAACCACAAAAGCACGGATATCAGAGCCTTTCGACTCTTTGATGAACTCTTGGATCAAAATATTATTTCCAAGGCCGTAGAAGGCCTCTATAACAGACGAAGCTGCTTTCTTAGTTTCTGCTAAAACAACACCAATCCCCTGTGTACCTTCCAATAGTTTAATCACTAATGGAGCGCCGCCGACCATACTGATCAGATCGTCGACATCGGATGCTGTACGAGCAAAACCCGTAATCGGAAGTCCAATACCTGCACCGGACAAGATCTGCAGACATCTCAATTTATCTCTGGATCTGGTAATCGCTTGACTTGGATTTGCGGAAATTACATCCATCACCTCAAATTGTCTAACAATAGCCGAACCATAAAAGGTAACCGAAGCGCCTATTCGGGGAATAATAGCGTCAATACCACTGAGATCCTGTCCTTTGTAATGAATACTTGGTTTACCTTGTTGAATGCCAACGTAACACTTACTGTGGTCGATGACAACACATTCGTGTCCTCTTTGTTGGGCAGCTTCTACGAGACGACGAGTTGAGTATAAACTCTTTACTGTCGATAATACGGCAATTTTCACGGTTTGTATATTGAATATATTTTTGTGCTAAGATAACAAAATAGCTTTGCTATTTGTTTTTATTTTGACGGGGACTTCAAGGAGAGATTTTCTTTGGAGACATCGACCAAAAATCTTCGATATAGAAAGTTCTTTCCTAAAAGCATCGGGTAAGTCATTTTCGAGCGATTTCGAAATGAAATCTTGATACTGAAAACTTGATCATAAAGTTTCGCTGTGGTTCGGATGTAGTAACGCTTTTCCTCCTGACCAAATGAACTTTTAACCAGTTTAGTTTTGTAAAGCCGTAATTTTAGAACTTTGGTTTCTTCGGTCTCGAAATTGGTAATGAGTTCACAGAGAATCCAGTCCTGACCGTCTTCATTCACGATTTTATAGGAATTACAATGCAAAACAGATGAAGCGGCACCGGTATCGATTTTTGCTTCTATGCCAAATATTCCTAATTCAGGTAAATCCAGGGTCTCTTTCCAACCCACGAGAAGTTTTTCTTTCATTTAAACCAAATGGAATAGATGCACCAATCTCTTCAATAGAGGTTGGTGCATTCCTATTTTATTCGTAAATAAATTCTCCAAAAGGAGATGTAATCGTTACTTTTTTAGAAGTTGCCTCTTCCACACGACCGATAATTTGCGCTGGAACACCGAACGACTCAGAGATGGCAATAATGTCCGCAGCAATAGCTTCAGGTACATACAATTCCATGCGGTGTCCCATATTGAATACCTTATACATCTCTTTCCAGTCTGTATTAGATTCTTTCTGTATCAATTCGAAGAGCGGCGGGATCGGGAAAAGATTGTCTTTAATGATATGTACATTGTCAACGAAGTGAAGTACTTTAGTTTGCGCTCCCCCCGAGCAATGTACCATTCCATCAATTTGAGAACGATACTTATCTAATATATTTTTAATAATAGGAGCATAGGTACGTGTCGCCGAAAGTACGAGTTTACCCGCTGTCACTTTTTCGCCCGTTTCAACTACGATGTCACTGGTTAAGTCTTGGCTTCCTGCAAAAACAAGTTCGTATGGAACTGCAGGGTCATATGCTTCTGGATATTTCTCTGCTACTTTTTTGTTAAAAACGTCATGACGCGCTGAGGTCAAACCATTGGAACCCATCCCACCATTATAGGCTTTCTCATAGTTCGCTTTTCCATTGGATGCCAAACCGACAATTACATTGCCACCTTTGATTTTGTGATTTGAAATAACATCTTCACGTTTCATACGACATGTCACTGTGCTATCAACAATTATTGTACGTACAAGATCGCCAACGTCTGCAGTTTCACCGCCGGTTGAATAAATACCGATACCTAAATCACGAAGTTCGGACAATATTTCTTCTGTACCATTAATGATTTCTGCGATAACTTCGCCAGGAATAAGATTTTTATTCCGTCCGATTGTGGATGATAGCAGAATATTATCGGTTGCTCCAACACAGAGTAAATCGTCAATATTCATGATAATTGCATCTTGTGCAATGCCTTTCCAAACCGAAATATCTCCTGTTTCTTTCCAATAGACATAAGCTAGAGAAGATTTGGTGCCAGCACCATCAGCATGCATAATATTGCACCAGTCCTGATCTCCACCCAAAATATCGGGAATGATTTTACAGAATGCTTTGGGAAACAGACCCTTGTCGATATTTTTTATCGCATTGTGCACATCCTCTTTTCCAGCGGATACACCTCGTTGATTGTATTTTAAATCTGACATCTTAGCGCAAAAATAAGCAATAGCACTGAATTAACGAACCTTATTTACGTAATTTAATCACTTATGATCGCTCGCCAATGTATGATGAGTTTTTCGAGGTTGGTTTTTGCATTAGCAGGGCTTGTGCTGGGGAGACATATATAAGTAATATTATCCTTTTTTTCAAAATACTTTAGGTATAAGTTGTAGGCCTTCTGTCCATTAAAAACGACCAGTTTGATCCTGGGGTTTGCCTCAAGCAGAGCTATAATTGGATTGGGACTTTCGTCTTTGATGGCTAAATCCATGCTGCCGGGACGAGAAGCTTCAGCACATACATCCCAAAGGCCAATACCATTGTCCACTAGCAGGTTTACTTTGTCAGCATAGTTTGTCGCATCTGGGCTATTATATAAATGCCGGATCACTTTCCAAAAGCGATTTTGCGGATGTGCATAATATTCATTTTGCTCCAATGATCGGTCACCCGGCAATGATCCAAGGATAAGCGTTTTGGTATTGGTATTCACAAGTGGTAAAAAAGACTTTTTGAGCATAATCAAAAATAATAATAAAAATTTTGGCTTTGAAATATGAATTATTTTTTGCTATATTTATGATATTAAAATGATATCAAATATATATTAATAAATTATGGAAAAGTTGATTAAACCTATGTCGGGCTATTTAGCCTTGTTAATTGCGGTAGCTTCTTTTATAGCTGCCATATTTTCGTTTGCCAATGTCGATACAAGTTCGCTTTATGTTGTACTTGGCGTCTTCTTGATGATCGGGACATTTTTTATCCTGAAGGGATTGATGATTATTAATCCAAATCATTCGCGTGTTTTGAATTTTTTTGGTAAATACGTTGGAACAGTAAAAGAAAACGGATTGTTTTTTGTCAATCCACTATATTCTACCATTAAGATCAGTCTACGTTCGGACAACTTACAGGGGCAAACGTTGAAAGTAAATGATAAGATGGGAAATCCTATTGAGATAGGTGCGGTCATTGTATGGCAGGTAGGGGATACCTATAAAGCCGCTTATGATGTTAGTAACTATACTTCCTACGTACGTACGCAAAGTGAGGCTGCTGTGCGGCATCTTGCTGGAAGTTTTCCTTATGATAACCTCGAGGATGAAGGGGCTGAGATCACTTTGCGTGAGGGAGGGGATACCGTTAATCATATCCTCGAGCAGGAGCTGGCCGATCGTCTAGCTCCTGCGGGAGTTATTATTAAAGAAGCTAGAATTAGCCATTTGGCTTATGCATCCGAAATTGCTGGGGCGATGCTACAAAGGCAGCAAGCGGCTGCAATCGTTGCTGCACGTTCCAAGATTGTAGATGGTGCGGTAGGAATGGTTGAAATGGCCCTAAAAAAACTGTCCGAAAAAGATATAGTAGAATTGGACAATGAGAAAAAAGCAGCTATGGTCAGTAATCTTATGGTCGTACTTTGTGGAGAAAAGGCTGCAACCCCAATTGTAAATACCGGTACTTTGTATCAATAAACTGAATAAAATGGCAGATAAAAAGAACTTTATGTTGCGGCTCGATGACCAAATGTACAAAGCATTGGAAAAATGGGCTGCGGATGAGTTTAGGAGTGTTAACGGGCAGATAGAATATCTTTTACATAAAGCGCTGCAAGAAAATAAAAGATTGAGTACGGAGAAAAAGTCTGCAGATAAAAAATAAAGAATCAGGAACTAAAAATGTACCTTTGGCTTCGTTATAAATGAAGCTAAAGGTGCATTTTTTTGTTTAATAATATTAAGAAATAAGATATGGTGATCAATCCAGTTTATAATTTATTGGTCGTAAGTACAAGTACCGTCCATGGTAGTGAATTCTTGGAATATATTAAAGAGGATTTTGTAAAGTTTATTGCATCGGATGAGCTGCTATTTGTTCCTTTTGCTCGACCATCCGGAATTTCTTTTGATGCGTACACGGGGAAAGTTCAGGAGGCTCTCCGCGATAAGAATATAAAGGTAACCGGATTACATGAATTTGAGAACAAGAAAAAGGCTATTCAGGAAGCAAAGGCAATTTTTGTTGGTGGGGGAAATACATTTTTGTTGTTGAAGACCTTATATGATCTGGATCTTGTGCATCAACTACGTGTACAGGTAGGGAATGGAACTCCCTATGTAGGTACTTCCGCTGGATCTAATCTGACAGGATTGACAATTGGTACAACGAACGATATGCCTATTGTCTATCCACCTAGTTTTGATGCTTTGGGATTTTTGCCTTTTAATATTAATCCACATTTTTTGGATCCGGATATGAATTCGACACATAAAGGAGAAACCCGGGAAACCCGTATCCAAGAGTTTCATCAATTTAATTCGCAACCTGTCGTCGGACTTCGGGAAGGAAGCTGGCTCAAAGTAAGTCAAGGTGAAATAAAACTTGAAGGAACGTTAACTGCCCGATTATTCAGACCAAATATGGACGCTGTGGAACTTGATCCTGGATTAATTAATTTTTAAGATTTTGTAAAATCTGCACTCTTTTTGTAGCTTAATAATAAAGTAAAATCAGTTTGCAACCTATTTAAATAAATATTGGGTCTTTCTTCGTTAAAAAATACTTTTGTAGATGATTGGATATCATACAAAATAAGGTACTTTTGCGCTAAATCCATTAAAACTTTCTTCCAATGGAACAAAATTCAGCATTACACCCGGCCGATATTGCGGAAGAAATATCGCGTCTTAATAAAGGTGAGCAACATCAATATTTTATGGACTATCCGTTAGAGGATAGATTGGAGATTTTTTCTTTTTTGGAAGTAGATGTCCAATATACATTGATTAAATCAATGACCGAGCAGGAGTTGTCCGAATTGCTGAATAATCTAAAGCCGGATACGCGAAACGAATTGCTTTCTGAATTGCCGGATGATCTAATTAAATATTTGATTAATCTCTTGAACGAGCGTGAAAAGCAGATGGCTCTGGAGCTGATCGGATATAAAGAGGATAGTATTGCCCGGTTGATGACACCAATGTATGTGCAGGTACGTCCTTATTATACGGTGGATGATGTCTTTCGGCACATTAAAGTCTTTGGAAGAAAAGCTGAAACGCTCAATTTCATTTATGTCGTTGACGAGAAAAATGTGTTGATTGATGATTTGAAAATCGGTCAGTTACTATTATCTGATGGATCTACAAAGATTTCGGACTTAATCGATTATAATTTTGCGGCTATTAAAGCCTCCACCCCCATGGAGGAAGCCTTCGAAATTTTCCAAAAATACGACCGAAGTGCCTTACCGATTGTTACCGAAGCTGGTGTATTGGTCGGGATTGTGACATTTGATGATGTGTTGGACCGGATCGAAGACCGTGACACCGAAGATATTCAAAGATTTGGGGGGATGGAGGAATTGGATCTGGCTTATACTAAGACACCATTGCTTCAGTTAGTACAAAAACGGGCCGGATGGCTTATTATACTATTTTTCAGTGAGATGCTTACGGCGTCAGCCATGGGATTTTTTGAAGGAGAGCTGGAAAAGGCAGTTGTATTGGCATTGTTTGTCCCTCTAATTATTTCCAGTGGTGGAAATTCAGGTTCACAGGCTGCGTCACTTATTATTCGTGCCATGGCTTTGGGGGAATTGAAACTCAAAGATTGGTGGTATGTGATGAAAAGGGAAGTTTCTTCCGGATTGATTTTGGGCGGGATATTAGGTACTATTGGTTTCCTACGGATACTGGCCTGGCATTTTCTTGGTCTGTATGACTACGGTCCTTATTGGATTGCCATAGGTCTTACAGTAGCAGTGTCATTGGTGTTTATCGTGTTGTGGGGAACGCTGTCTGGTTCATTTATTCCATTTATCTTGCGTCGATTTGGATTGGATCCAGCCACGGCATCTGCGCCCTTTGTAGCAACGTTAGTGGACGTTTCGGGATTGATTATTTATTTTACCGTTGCAGCATTCTTTTTGCAAGGTAAATTATTGTAAGCCTTTCAGAAAAAATATAGAAAAAAGCATAAAACCACAGCTTGGTTTTATGCTTTTTTCTATATTGAGTGTATTACAAATTCAATTTTCGATACAATTTTTCTTTAATTCCACCTTTCTGGGCAACATAAATTCCTTTTTTCCCGGAGAATATAAATGCGGTTATACAAGCAATTGTTATAAAAACAACAGGTTGGACGCCGAAAAGTTCATAGCCCATAATGATGCAAGCCAAGGGTGTATTTGTAGCACCAGAGAATACGGCAACAAAGCCCATCGCAGCTAATAATCCAAGCGGAAGTGGGATAAGGCCACTGAGTGCACTGCCAAGTGTAGCTCCGATAAAAAACAAAGGGGTCACTTCTCCGCCTTTAAAACCGGCAGAAAGGGTAAATGTGGTTAAGACCAATTTGATTAAGAAATCATAGTAATCCGAGGGATTACTGAAAGCCTCCTGAATCATTGGAATACCTAAGCCGATATATTTTGTGCTTTTTAGCAATACCACCGTAATCACAATGATGATACCACCGATAACAGGTCTGAGCAGAGGAGATTTGATCTTTTTAAATTGAGCACTGAAGAAGTCTCCAGTGAGGGAGAACAACCAGGCTGCCAAGCCAAATAAAATTCCAGCAATCAAACTAAATCCTATAGTGCTTAAAGAAAGCGCAGGGATCATTTCATGTATTGGGTAATGTGTGTGCGGTACATGCCATAATTGACAACTAAAATTTGCGATATAGGCTGTGAGAAGGCAGGGGAGGATACCAAAATATCTTTTTTTACCAATGAGCAGGACTTCAAGGCCGAAGATAGTTCCAGCTAGTGGGGTACCAAAGACGGCAGCAAAACCGGCTGTAATACCGATAGATATCAGGATGCGTCGTTCGGTTTTGTCGAAATCAAACCAGCGGTTGAGCTGATCGGCTATTGCTCCGCCAATCTGAACTGCTGTTCCTTCTCGTCCGGCTGATCCGCCAAATAGGTGAGTAAGTAAAGTCCCGAATAGTACAAGTGGTGCCATAACAAGCGGTATCCTGCGTTGTGGACGAAGATATTCTTCGATTAGGAGATTATTCCCTTTGCTTGAAGGGTTGCCCCAGCGCTTATAGGATAGGGCAATAACCAAACCAGCAAGTGGTAATCCATAGATTATCCAAGAATTGTTTTCTCTATATTGTGTGACCCAATTTAGCGAAAAAAGAAAAAATGCACAGATTGATCCAACACTAGAGCCTATTATGCAGCAAGTAATAAGCCATTTAGAAATAAAATGGAGATTAATTTGAGGTGGTTGATTTGAAATTCTGATAGCCATAAGTCTACACTTTATATAAAATTTGTTGTTTTTATACTAAAAAGTAGACGTCATCAGCTTATTGGGGCGGTTCAAGGCAGACATCATTGCCATATGCTAAAACAAAGTTATAAAAAACGAATGATAATTGCAATCCAGCCGAGGATCATCAATAATCCACCTAGCGGAGTGATTGGTCCAAGAAATTTTAGATTTTTTTTCCAATATTCTGCAAAGGAAAGAAAATAAATACTTAGGGAAAACAAAAGGGTACCCGATGTAATTAAATAATAGGCAACTCTTTCAGATTGATATTCAAAGGATAGGTTTAGCCCGAGAACCAATAAGGTGATCGCCGCATACATTTGATAGCGAACACCCACTTCAAAAGAATCCAGTTTTTCTGGTGATAGAATTTTTTTTAATGCGTGTGCTCCAAAGGCTCCAAGTATAATTGCCAACGCACCTAATAGGGCAGCAGTAATGATTACAATGTTATTCATAAAAATAGTCTATTTGATAATAGATTTAGTCATGTCAATGTGAAGGATTCCGTAATCTGGATAGGGTTCAGAGTTTTGTTCAAATCCTAATTTCTCATAGAATGACTTTAAGTGAAATTGCGCACCGATTTGAATATCCTGAGGTCCAAAAGCGTCTAAAGTAGCTTCAATAGATTTATGCATAAGCAGTTGACTTAGGCCTGTTCCTCTGCCTTCTTTCACAACAATAACACGCCCGATGGAAGGTTGTGGATATGAAATTCCAGCTGGGACTAAACGGGAGTAAGCGACAATTTCTCCATCCTGCTCAGCCCAAAGATGCAGACAGACGTAATCTTTATCATCCAGTTCAGGGTATAGACACTCTTGTTCCAATACAAAAACCGCTGTACGTAATTTTAAAATACGGTACAATTCACGGTTTGTTAGCTCTTCAAAATTCTTAAGTTTCCAATTATATTGCATGATAGCGAATAAAGAGGGGAAATTGAGTTACCGACCATAAACTGAAACAGATTGATCGGTAACTCAATTTGTATTATTAAAAGGGAAAATTATGCCAATAGGCTTTTTACAACTTCGGAAATTGTTTTTCCGTCAGCTTGTCCGGCTAATTTTTGATTCGCAGCACCCATTACTTTTCCCATTTCTTTAATGGATGAAGCGCCGGTCTCAGCGATGATCGCTTTGATAACAGACTCTACTTCCTCTTTGCTCATTTGTTTAGGAAGGTAAGCTTCAATTACTTTTTCTTCTTCTACCTCGATTTGGTAAAGATCCTCACGATTTTGAGTCTTATAGATTTCAGCAGATTCACGTCTTTGTTTTACCAGTTTTTGTAAAACTTTAATTTCAGCTTCTTGATTCAGATCTTCTGCATGGCCTTTCTCCGTTTTCGCGAGGAGAATAGCTGCTTTAATCGCACGTAATCCACGCAATGCTGCCGTATTTTTTGCAATCATTGCTGCTTTAATGTCTTGATTTATTTGTGTTTCTAATGACATGATATTTAAATTATTTTCGATTGACAATCGTGCCTGTAGCCTGTGCTGTCGGCATTATTAATAGATCGTTGATATTAACATGAGCTGGTCTGGTGATGACGAAAAGGATAGTTTCGGCAATGTCAGTACCGGTAAGGGGCTGCACACCTGTATACACGCTTTTTGCTCTTTCTTTATCTCCATGAAAGCGAACCTCAGAGAATTCTGTTTCAACCATACCGGGGTCGATAGAAGTTACTTTGATACCTTTGGAAAGTAAGTCTATACGCATCGCTTTTGTTAACGCGTCTACCGCATGTTTGCTAGCGCAGTATACGTTACCATTTGGGTATACTTCTTTGCCTGCAATAGAGCCCAAATTGACAATATGTGCTCCATTTGCGGTATCCATTAATGGGATGACTGCTTTGCTGACATAAAGTAGTCCTTTGACATTGGTGTCGATCATTCTATCCCAGTCACCGATATCACCATCCTGGATTGGATCCAGACCTTGGCTAAGCCCTGCATTATTGATTAATACATGGATTGTTTTCCATTCCTCTGGTAAACCGTTCATTTGGTTTTGAACCTGTTCTGAATCTCTGACATCCAATTCAAATGTATGAATTTTGATGTGGGGATAGATTGAATTCAATTTTTCCTTCAATATATCTAGCCGATTTAGTCTACGGGCACAAAGCAAAAGATTGTAACCTTCCTTCGCCAACACTTCAGCACAGGCTTGACCAATACCTGAACTTGCTCCCGTGATGAAAACTGTCTTTGTCATATTTTTAACTAGTTGAAATAGTAAATCTCATTGCTGACTGTAATTTCATCTATTGATAAAACTCAATCCAAGAGTCCTTGATAGACCTATTTTGTCGCAATATAAATCGTGCAGATACCAAATGTTTGTGGTCTCACAATCGTTTGGTCGAAGCCAGCTTTTTTATTTATTGCAACAAATTTCTGTCCATCTGGGAACTGAGCAACGGATTCCGGTAAATATTCGTAAGCACTCGCATCTTTTGAGAAGAATTTTCCAATAGTCGGTGTTACATATTTGAAGTAAAAATTGTAGAGCTGCTTTATAGGGAATTTTTTTGGGTTCGAAAATTCCAAAATAACGGCCTTACCACCGGGTTTCAATACGCGATAAATGTCGGACAATCCTTTTTCTAGGTTTTCAAAGTTACGGACACCAAATGCAACGGTAACAGCGTCAAAGGTATTGTCTTCAAATTGAAGCCTTTCCGAATCGCCTAATTGTACTTCAAATTGATTTTCCAGTCCTTTGTTTGCGATTTTCTTTTTAGCCACATCAAGCATTCCTTGAGAAATATCGACTCCAATTATTTTTTTTGGATTCAATATCTTGATGGATTCCAATGCAAAATCACCTGTTCCGGTCGCCACATCTAACATGAGCTGAGGATTAATGGACTTTAGGGCATTAATGGCTTTCTTTCGCCATATAATATCAATCCCCAAGGACATGAAGTGGTTTAAGAAATCATAGGAATGGGAAATATTGTTGAACATATCCGCTACCTGTTTTTTCTTGCCGTCATTGGCATCTTTATAGGGCTTTAATGTTGAAGAATCGTGCGTCATTTTACAAATATACAATATAAGTATATTTTTAATGCTTAAAATGGGATTTGTTTTTTTGATTTAAAGTTGAAGCCTTTTCCGCGTTAACAAAGCAATGCTAGCGTGGTGTTCAGGCAGAATTAAACCCAATCATTTTGAATTTCGATCATTTTGGTTATTCACAATACCTTAAGTTATCAACACTTTTTAATGTATTGATTTTAAGTGCCTGTTTTTTATTTTCAACATGTTTTCAACATTTAATGTTGAAAAGTGCATCGTTAAAACTGTGTCCTTCAAAGCGTTTTGACAGTTGGTGTCTGACGAACTAATTATGCTGTTTGTAATTCAGCGTCTTTGTGAATTTTATTTTTTATACATTTGTTATCCCATCTTAAATTTAAGAGCTGGGAAGCTATATTTCTGATATAATATCATGATGAACGAGAGCAATTTTGAAGCGAATAATACGGATAATAACAAAAGAGGTAATTATGGTGAGCGCCGTACCAAATTAAACAACATTGTAAGCGGCTTGGGTAAGCTACCGCCCCAGGCAGTAGATCTTGAGGAAGCTGTTTTGGGCGCATTGATGCTTGAAAAAAATGCACTGAGCGAGATTATTGATATTCTAAAACCAGAGTCTTTTTATAAGGAATCACATCAGAAAATTTTTGAAGCTATATTTGGCTTATTTCAAAAGACTTCGCCGATTGATATTTTGACAGTCACATCCGAGTTACGTAGAATGGGGGCACTGGAAATGGTAGGTGGAGCTTATTATATCACGCAGCTTACTGATCGGGTTGTCTCTGCTGCTAATATCGAATACCATGCGCGTATTATTTCACAAAAATATATTCAAAGGGAGCTGATCAAAGTGTCTACTGAGATTATCAATAGTTCATATGATGAGACATCGGATATTTTTGATCTCTTGGATCATGCCGAGAAGAGCTTGTTTGATATTGCGCAAAATAACTTGAGAAGAGATTCGCGTAAGATGGATGACATTATGCGTGAAGCAATATCCAATCTTGAGATGTTGCGTGATCGTACAGATGGTCTGACAGGTGTGCCGTCGGGTTTAACTGCACTCGATCGCATGACTTCCGGTTGGCAGCCTTCTGACTTAGTGATTATCGCCGCCCGTCCAGCCATGGGTAAAACAGCATTTGTATTGTCTGTAGCACGAAATGCTGCTGTTGAACATGGTAAGGCTGTTGCGGTATTCTCGCTGGAGATGTCCTCTGTTCAGTTGGTTAATCGTCTTATCGCTGGTGAAACTGAAATTGAACAAGAGAAACTGAAAAAAGGAAATCTTGCCGATCACGAATGGCAGCAATTGCATTCACGTATCGGTCGATTGACGGAGGCACCGATCATTATTGATGATACTCCTGCATTGAACGTATTTGAATTTAGAGCAAAATGCCGTCGTCTGAAAGCACAGTATGATATCCAGATGGTGATTGTCGATTACTTGCAATTGATGCATGGTAAAGCTGAAGGCAAGGGCGGTGGTAACCGTGAGCAAGAAATCGGTAGTATTTCCCGTGCTTTGAAGTCCGTTGCGAAAGAATTGAGCATTCCGGTACTGGCATTATCGCAGTTAAGCCGTGCCGTGGAGTCGAGACCAGGAAATAGTAAAAGGCCGATGCTATCGGATTTGCGTGAATCAGGATCTATCGAGCAGGATGCCGATATGGTACTTTTCTTATATAGACCAGAGTATTATGGTTTGACTGAAGATGAAGAGGGACGCCCAACAGCTGGTGTCGGTGAAGTTATTATCGCCAAGCACCGTAATGGTGAAACAGGGATCGTACCACTTCGTTTCGTAGGTAAATTCGTTAAATTTGTCGATCTTGAAGACGAGTTTTCTGGAATGGGTGGCGGTGATGGTTTTGGAGATGCTCCAACCACATTTTCTGCCTCGGCATTGAATCCATCACCAAATTTTGGTGAAGACTTCGGTGGAGCAGGCTTTAGCGGAGGCATTACTATGCCTTCCCGCATGAATGATATGCCTGACGATGCACCTTTTTAATCTGTAATTTTACATCAGTATCCATAAATGGAAAAGCCGAAATATCATATTTCGGCTTTTTTTTGACCTAGGTTTAATCAACCATCGTAGCTATCTTCGTTATCTTCTACGAATTGTTGTATATTTTTACTTGAGTCAACTAGAATTTGTAAGTCACCCCAGCGCCGACGATCTGTCTGATCTGTAAAGCAGAGTTCCTTTTTCCGATTTCTTTTCCTTCTTTGATAACAGGAATGGCTGTATTGTCATCGTAAATCATCTGTACCCCTGCGTTTACAGTGATAAACTTATTGACCTTCATGAAGAGATTTGCGGTATAGTCTATGTCAATATTCTGCGGTTTATCCAGATAATTTGAATAAAGTTTTAAGATATTTTCAAAGGAAACATTCTCCATTAGGTTTACTTTATAATAGGCATCAAAAGATGCGCCGAATTCAGTTCTTACTTTTTTACCCGCATCCAGTCCGTATCTCGTAGAAAGGAGGGTGTCATTGACAAAAACGAATCTTACTGCCGCAGGTGAAAGATTAAATCTCAAGTTGTCAGATTTTTTGTAGGCAAAACCCGGCCCAAAGCTTAAGTATGCGGGTGCTAAAAACCGCGATATTGGCTTTTTGGGAGTTTTAGTATAATCAAATCCATCCGCAAATTGTGTGTTAAAGTTCAGAAAAAAGGTATACAGCCAATATTCTGAGGCTTTATGTCCCAGTAAGCTATTCAATACTAATCTATCATCATTTTTGCGCCAGTCCGATTCCTTTTGGAAAGTTAAACCATAGGCAGCTAATACTTTGTTATCCCAAGACCATTTGTCTTTCTTATAATTGAAATCATAATTTAATGTAAGATTTCCCGAAAATGAATTGACACCCCCTGCGGCCCAATTGGAGAAGGAACTCTGGTTGATCAAAAAAGTGTTTTCACCTTTGATTGTCCATGTTTTAGTGGTATCCGTAGGAGCTTCCTGGCTGAAACTTCGAAAGCTAATTAAACTTAAGGCAATAAGAAAGATTGATTTATTTTTTTTCATACTAAAATTTGGTTTTTGTGCATATGTTGCGAAAATAAATGTTCTATAACTAAACGAATATCTTTGTTTATTGTTTTGTGGCTTTTTGTTTACGTATATTTTAAATAAAATCGGAACTTTGGGAACTTGATTGATACTATGAAAATAACGTTACTTTGTATTGGAAAGACAGATGATAAATACTTGATCGAAGGAATCGACAAATACATCAAAAGACTAAAGTTCTATGTCAACTTTAATATCGTTGTGATACCGGACATTAAAAATAGCAAAAGTCTTTCTGAGGAGCAGCAGAAAGACAAAGAGGCCGGATTGATTTTAAAACAATTACAGCCACAGGATATGGTCATACTACTGGATGAGTTTGGTAAAGAGTTTCGCTCTTTGGATTTTTCTGCTTATTTGGAGAAAATGATGATCAATAGTGTGCAACATATGGTGTTTATTATTGGTGGTCCATACGGGTTTGATCAAAAGATCTATGACCGTGCCAGTTCCAAAATGTCCTTGTCAAAAATGACATTTTCGCATCAGATGATCCGTTTATTCTTTACAGAACAACTCTATCGGGCGTTTTCAATTATGAAAGGTGAACCTTATCATCATGAATAATATGGAAAAAAGTCCGTAACTTCATCATTAATAAAAACAGACTTATGAATTTGCCGAATAAACGTGATTATCACTATAAAAGTGATGAAGGAGAGAAAAATAGCCAATTGAATAAATACATCATGATAGCCTGTATCGTTATTGTGATTTTATTGGCAATTTATTTTGCATAATTTGATATCCTCTAATTACGGAATAAGTAAAAGAATAAATCTCTTACTTAATATCCGTATGGAGGATATCAGCAGATGATTTTAATAAATTTGATTGAAATTGTTTGGAGGAGAACGCTTAATTTTTCGGAGAGGGTTGGTTGGTTTTGCGCGTTCTTTTTGGTTCGGTGTTGTTGATAAATCCCCAGTTGGTCACATAGAATGATAAGGGGTTAATTTCTAATAATTTTTTCATTTTTTCTTTTTTTACCATATAATATTTTATTGTTTCGATTATATTAGATCAATAATCGAGCCAAACTTTAGATTGTGCCCAGTGACTTTTTGTGATTTAGTATTTTGTAATGGGAGTAATAAAATTGAGAAAATAGAGGAAAACGCGAGTTTCAACTAAAGGGTTAATGGCTAAATTCCCTGAAAGCATCATTGAGGAAGCTTTCCAAAAGTAAAGACGACCCACAGCTTAGTCGATGTTTGAAGAAAAATTGTAGGGGATACGAATAAAAAAACAGCGATGTCTGACCTTTTCGGACATCGCTGTTTTTTTATTTACTTTTTATCTATTTTATATAGTCTGCCAAGATCAGTAATGGCATATAAGGCACCATCCGGCCCTTGTGTAATATCTCTGAACCGCTGTCCTTCACTGCCTAATAGACGTTCTTCGCCAACAACCTTATTATCTTTCAAAATAATTCTGGCAATATGCGTGCTACTTAAACCGCAAATAAAGAGGTTGTTTTTCCATTCAGGAATGTTTTGTCCAGTATAGAATGTAATTCCACTTGGAGAGAGCACAGGGTCCCAATAATAAACTGGTTGTTCAAGTCCTTCTTTTTGCTGTATTCCTGCGCCAACTTTATCCCCTTTATATTCAATTCCGTAAGTTATGGTTGGCCAGCCATAGTTGATGCCTGCCTGGATTTTGTTAAGCTCATCCCCACCACGTGGACCAAACTCAGTTTCCCATAAATCACCAGTTTCAGGATGGAAAGCAAGCCCCTGCGGATTACGATGTCCATAACTGTAGATTTCTGGTCGTGCATTTGCTTTTCCGATAAATGGGTTGCCCGATGCAGGTTGTCCATCTTTTGTAATGCGCAAAATCTTACCCAGGGCAGCATTCAGATCCTGAGCCAAGGGTCTTGTCTCTAAATCGGAACGTTCTCCGGTACTAAAAACAATATTTCCTTCTTTGTCAAAAACGATACGTCCCCCGTAATGGAGATTACCTTTATGAGCAGGAGTAGCTTGATAGATAACCTTAGCCTCTTCAAATGATTTTTCATCAGCAGAGAGCTTGCCTTTAGCAACAGCCGTTAACGTTCCTGCTGGGGTGTTGTCCGCAAATACCCAGTAGACCATACGGTTGGAGCTAAAATTCGGATCGAGCCTCAATCCGAGTAAACCACCTTGACCACTTGTATTGACTGCAGGTATACCTTTGATTGGTTCGCTTAATTTGCCATCAGCACTTGCAATACGCATATCGCCCTCTTTCTCTGTGATTAGCAGTCTGCCATCTGGTAGCGCTACAATACCCCAAGGAGACTTTAGTCCCTCAGCTATAACTTTACCCTCGAAAGCTGTAGTCGTTTTAGCACCAGCAATTCTGGTCTGCCCAGCAAATGCAGGTTTGTAGTCCGAATTTGCTTTTTGCGTTTCTACCGGTGGATAGCTTGTGGTATCCGTAGGGTTAGCTGTGCTATCTGAACCGGAGTTTGAATTTGCATGATTGGAATTGCAGGCGGTCAAGCCAAGTGATATCGTTAAAAGGCTTATTGTCAGTTTGTTTTTCATTATTAATGACTTGTTTTTTTGGTCTGATTGTTCGTTTGAAGATATTAAAAATTAATGAAATGCTGCCCGATATAATGTAATAAATTTATCGACATCCGGCCATAAGCCTAAGAAAGGAGAGGCGGGATAATAATTTCATCTATTTTTGCTGGGTATTTTTAAGGGGAAATTAGGGGGTGTTCAGACAGTGAGTCAGTATCTGTTGTAATTCTTTGTCTTTATTGACATAATAATCGCTTACCTCTAGTAGTGCATTTGTGCTTATATTATAGACACATACCGGAATATAATTTGGTTGAGCAGATGTTTCAAAAGTCTTAAAATAGTCCGCACTTTCCTGCAAAGTCGAAAACTCTTTTGACTCACAATGCTGTGTCTCTTGATTGTATGCAATGGTTACATAATTCTTTTTCATTGTACGCTCCTTTACCTAGAATAACGAAAAGTAAACGACAAAAGTTTTAAAAATTCGCAGCTTTTTATTTTTAAACAGTGATATGACTAGCATCTACATGTTTTCCGAAGAATATTTTTGCTTTGCTTTCAAAATCCCTGGGATCGTCTGTGGTATAGAAGGCCAACTGACTATTTTTTGAACAGTATGTCTCTATTTCCGTATGACGGTGAAGGTATTCCTGTAGACTTTTCGCAACGATAGGTCCTTGGGAAATAATATTGACATTTTTTGGAACGTATTTTTCGATGACGGGTAATAATAAGGGGTAATGGGTACACGCCAATACAATGGTATCTATTTGATCGGATTTCTGTAACAGTTCATGGATATCTTTTTGGACAAAATAATGCGCCCCCTCTGTATTGATCTCATTATTTTCAACCAGAGGAACCCAAAAAGGGCAATCGTGTTGAAAAACCTCAATTTCCGGATTAAATTTATGTATCTCGATCTTATAGGATTCAGATTTTACTGTTCCAGTTGTTGCGAGGATACCGATCTTGTTTGTTTTCGTATAATTATGGATGATTTCAGTTGTTGGTCTGATGACCCCAAGCACTTTTTTTCCAGGGGGAAGATCGTTTTGTTGAATTGTTCTCAACGCCTTTGCCGAGGCTGTGTTACAGGCTAAGATAACGAGATTACATCCAAAATCAAACAATTTAAATACACATTGCTTGGTGTAATTATATACGGTCTCAAACGGCCGGGTGCCATAGGGCACACGTGCATTGTCACCCAAATAAATATAATCATATTGAGGAAGGAGCTGCTGAATTTCCTTAAATACAGAAAGGCCGCCATAGCCGGAGTCGAAAATTCCAATAGGACCAGAAGTCAGTGTATTATCCATAACGCAATGCTATAAGTTACATCCACCTATAACATTGCGTTATAAGATTCAGTTTTACTGAAGCAAAGATGGTTTCTCTTTATATATTTTCCAAATTAATTCGCCAAATAATGTATTGGTCCAGGCAAACCAATGTCTGGTGAATTTTTTCGGATCATTCTTATGGAAGGATTTATGCATAAAACCTGTACCACCATGCGTACTAACTAAAGTTTTGATGCAATTGCGGATCTCCTCATCGTTTGTCGAAGTCTGTGCGCGCATAATAATGGACATTGGCCAAATCATATCGCGGCCAATATGCGGCCCCCCGATACCTTCGGCTGCTGTACCTTTAAAGAAGAAAGGGTTTTTGTCGGACAGAACAAAATTACGTGTACGCTGATAGACTTCGTCATTGAGATTGACTGCACCTAAATAGGGCAGAGCTAATAAACTAGGGATATTTGCGTCATCCATCATGAGATGGCTTGAATAACCATCTACTTCGAACGCATATATTCTTCCCAGGGTTGGATGATCTATAATTCCATATTTATTGACGGCAGCCTCAACTTCATTCGCTAGTGATTCCATTTTTGCAGAAAGCGTCTGTTCGTTTTTAACCTTTTTAAGAATTTCTGCTGATTGTCTCAAACTGACAACCGCAAATAGGTTGGAAGGAATCAGGAAAGAAAAAATAGTCGAGTCATCCGAAGGTCTAAAGCTTGAGCAGATCAAACCTACCGGATTTACAGGATAGCCATAACCATCTACTTGTAGTGTGTCTGAACCCCTTGCCGTGGTACGCTCAAATTTATAGGGTCCTAAATTATCTTTACGTTGCTGTTCAACAAAAGTTTGATAGATCTTGTGCTGAGCCTCTAGCCATTCCTCGTTAAATGGACTACTGTCATTTGTTTCCTTCCAGTAATGGTAAGCCAGTCGAATAGGATAACATAGCGAATCAATTTCCCATTTTCGTTCGTGGATTCCGGGTTTCATGCTTGTGTGGTCACTGAACCATTCACCTTTTTTTGTTGGGTCATTATAAAAAGCATTCGCATAAGGATCAATGTTGATGCATTTACTTTGTTTTTGTATTAAGCCGACAATGAGATCCTGCAATTTTTTATCTTTTTTCATGAAAGGAAGATAGGGCCATACCTGTGCGCTACTGTCACGTAGCCACATTGCATCTATATCCCCTGTAATAACGTAGGTATAGTTTCTGCCATTTTGAACATACGGGAATACAGTCGTATCCAATGTATTTGGAAAGCAGTTGTTAAATAACCAGGTCAGTTCCTTGTTTTTGACATTTTTTTGAAACTCTGTAATGGCATCTTCAATTACTTTACTTGAAAAAAGCCGTTTTTCTTTGGCTGTGCGTACAGTAGGAAAAGAATGTTCCTGAGCAAAAGAAAATTTGCTTGCAAATGCACCTGCTGTCAATAAGGTTGCGTTTTGGATAAATGTTCTGCGTTTCATGCTTATTAGGGCTGATTTTTTGTTATACAAGGTTATTTACTAGGATGCAAGATATAAATATTTTTGAATATAACGAACAGCAAATACGATTTAGCATTATAAAATTGACTACGCATGTTAATAAAGTCATTTTTATTCGGTTAATTTGCAGTTAGGAATGCATTTTGCTAGAAGAAATAATCTTTGAAATAATTTTATGGGGCTTAATATATCAAAAAAAAATAATTTACTTCGAATTGTGCTGGCAGGCATCGGGGTAGGTGTCTCGTTCGCAGGTTTTGGACAAATTAAAAGTCAGCCTTATTCGTATCATTTCTATCAGAAAATGAACGATGTCGTTTATTCTACCGAGACGAGAATGCACACAACAGCTAAACCATTCGTCATCAAGGATTCTTTGTTGTTGGCCAAATTTGACTCGATTCAATCCAATAAACCGGTTTCCTCCTCAAATTGGTTCATGCGTAAGATCTTTAATGAACATTTGGTTCAAGTCGAAAAAGACGATTACACGTTCTATGCGGACTTTTTGCCGGATATGTATATTGGAAAAGATATGCAGGGTGATAAACGTCGTACATGGATGAATGGCAGAGGATTTCAAGTGGGATTGAATGTGGGTAATAAATTCACCTTTAATTCATCGGCCTTTGAAAGCCAAGCTGTTTTTCCAAAGTATTTGGATGATTATATTGTCGCGAATAAAGTAATTCCCGGTCAGGGAAATACCAAATTTCAGTCGAAAAATAAAATGGACTGGATGTATGCGACTGCAAGTATGACCTACGATGCGCACAAGTATATTCAAGCGACTATAGCATACGATAAAAACTTTATTGGAGATGGTTACCGCTCGATGCTGCTTTCTGACTTTTCATCTAATTATGCACATCTGAAGCTGACCGGTACGATCGGCAATGTACAGTATACATCCATTTGGGCTTACATGAATGATCCGACACATCCAAGAAGAAATATGACTGGGGATTATTCAGTGGAAGGACAAAATTATGAGCGTCTGGGTGACGGCAAGAAATGGGGAGCATTCCAATATTTGGATTGGAATGTGACCAATAAATTATCTGTTGGGTTTTTCCAGTCTGTTGTTTGGGCAGCCCAGGATGACGCTGGAAGAAGAGGATTTGACTTCAGTTATATAAGTCCGATTATCTTTATACGTCCCGTTGAAAGTAATAGTCGATCTTCACCGGATAAAATGTTCTTGGGGGCCACTTCAAAGTATAAATTACCTTATAACCTGACGGTTTATGGTCAGTTTTTATTAGGAGAATTTACAGCGAAGGAATTTTTTGCGGGTAATGGTTATGCACATAACAAGTGGGGTGCGCAGTTAGGGGTAAGGGGCTATGATATGTTTGGTGTCAAAAACCTAAACTTCCTTGCAGAGTATAATACGGCTAGACCTTATACGTATGCACACTTTAAATCCTATTCAAATTATAGCAACAATGCCGAACCATTGGCGCACCCAAAAGGTGCTAACTTTAGGGAGTTGGTTGGTCTCGTAAACTATGCATGGGACAGATGGGACTTTTCTTTACAAGGAATGTATACACAAAACGGATTGGATCTGCCTGATGGAACTAATATGGGCGGAAATATCTTTCAATCTTATAATACCATCCCAAATATGTATGGAAACCATATCGCGCAAGGTATAAAAAATAATATCTATTATGCGGATGCGAAAGCAGCATATGTACTAAATCCTAAATATAACCTTCGTTTAGAATTGGGGTACATGCAACGCTATGCTAAAGCACAGTACGACACACCTGTCGTGAATAAATCGGGGGTGGTCACATTTGGACTTCGTTCAAGCTTTAGAGCGATCTATAATGATTTATAGGAAGTTTTTATATATTTGAGCATTACAGCTTATGAAAACATCATGATTATTCAAGCCGTATAAAGGAATGTATAATCATGATGTTTTTTGTTTAATATATTCATTTTAATATCGTTTAAAATGTAACCGATGCTACTGGGGTAGTTTGAAGGCATAATCGAATAGATAATATTGAATCAATCACTAAATACCGATGAAAAAAATCCTTGTATTAAATGGCCCAAACTTAAATCTATTGGGTGTTAGGGAAAAGTCAATCTATGGAAGTCAAGATTTCTTGAGTTATTTTGAGGAATTAAAGACACGTTTTTCAGCAGTTCAATTGGAGTATTATCAGAGTAATTCTGAGGGAAAGTTAATTGATAAAATTCATGAGGTCGGTTTTGAGTATGATGGCATCGTCATGAACGCTGGAGCATATACCCATACATCTATTGCCATTGGAGATGCTATTGCTGCTGTTCAGACTCCGGTTATTGAAGTTCATATCAGCAATGTTCATCAACGGGAGGAATTCCGGCATCATTCCTTTTTGGCGAAAAACTGTAAGGGGGTAATCTGTGGTTTTGGGTTAGATAGTTACCGACTTGGCATCGAAGCACTTCTAGTCTAAAAAAACTACAGCTGGTATTTTGCTCATTTCTGGTATAATAATGCTGAGAGACTAAAGCGTGACCGATTAAAAGGGCTTAGGGACAATAAATAAGATTATGCGGGAGCAATGAGGATACAAAGAATAAGATAGGTATAAAAAAAGAAGAGGCGGGAATTCCCGCCTCTTCTTTTTAACTGCGCCCTTAGGTTATTATCCAATAAGACTTCTTATTTCTATCTCATCTGCTTTGATTTGCGCTTTCATTTCCTCTAGTGAGTCAAAACGTTCATCATGACGGATAAAGTGCAGGAATTTAACCCGAAGTGTCTTGCCGTAGATATCCTGATCAAAATCAAATAGACTGATTTCAATCGCACGATTCATTCCGTCAACCGTGGGCCTTGTGCCAATATATCCCATACCTTTAGCGATAGAAATAGGATTCTCTTCTTTATACTCGCCTGTAGTAATATTCTGGATGTGATTGTATATATAAACCTCTACTGCGTATATACCATAAGCAGGAATTAATTTATGCGGTTCATGCACTTGTAGATTGGCTGTAGGAAATCCGATGGTACGCCCGATTTGATCCCCTCGGATCACGGTTCCCGTTAACTCAAAAGGATAACCTAAATATAGGTTGGCTGTTTTGATATCACCTTTAATGAGTGCTTCACGCACACGTGTGGAAGAGACTGCGATATCATTGATATCCTGTTCTGGGATCTCATCTACACTATAGTCGAATATGGACGCAAACTGTTCCAGATCGCCTAATGTACCCTTGCGATCTTTTCCAAAATGGTGATCATATCCGATAACGATTTTTTTAGTACCCAATTTACCTACAAGCACATTGCTAATATATTCTTCAGGAGTTTGATTGGAAAAATCTCGGGAGAAGGGGATAATGATAAGATGGTCAATACCAACCTTGCTGAGTTGGCTTACTTTTTCCTCAATATCATTTATTAAACGTAAACTATCATCATCTGGATTAATAATTAACCGTGGATGAGGGAAAAAAGTAAGTATTATGGTTTCGCCGTTAATTTTTTGAGCAGCCTCTTTTAAGTGGACTAATATTTTTTGATGGCCAATATGAACACCATCAAAAGTACCAATGGTAACTACTGCATTTTCAACGGGGGAGAAATCTTCTAAACTTCTGTAGATTTTCATTTATTGGATTTTTTGCAAAAATAAGATAAAGAATCAATAAAGTGCACCGATGGGTTTATTTAATGATTTCCTTATGACCTTTTATTTCGGCGATAAGCTGTTCAAGATTCCAAGCGTTTTCAATCGTATAATCACCACTTTTGGTACGTCTTAAGGAACTTAAATGGGATCCACTATGTAATACTTTTCCAAAGTCGTATGCTAATGATCTGATGTAGGTGCCTTTTGAGCAAGAAATGCGAAAATACACATTAGGAAGTTCAATCTTCTCAATTTCAAAGCGATTGATCCGTACCTGGCGGGATTTTATTTCAACCTCTTCACCACGACGAGCTTTTGCATAGACACGTTCACCATTGATCTTTATGGCAGAATGCGCTGGAGGAAACTGTTGTATGTCGCCTTCAAAGGTCTTTGCCGCATCAAAGATCATCTGTTCGGTAATATGATCGATAGGGAATAGCTCATCAATTTCGGTTTCTAGGTCATAGGAGGGAGTGGTTCCGCCCAATGTAATTATACCTGTATATTCTTTGTCTTCAGCCTGATAGCTGTCGATCTTTTTTGTCAACTTACCAGTGCAGACAATTAGCAATCCCGTTGCTAAGGGATCCAATGTGCCTGCATGGCCAACTTTTAATTTTAATGGTTTCAGTGAGTTTCTGACTTTCCCAACAACGTCGAAACTTGTCCATGTTAAAGGTTTATCAATCAACAACATTTCACCTTCAGCAAAATTAAACCTTGCTGAATTTTCACCAACCTCTATGTTTTCCATGAAAAAAAATTAGATAATTTGTAAACTATGCCCCGAAAGAAGTAGTACGAGAATAACAACCCCAACAACTATTCTATACCATCCGAAGGCCTTAAAACCATATTTGGTTAAAAATCCAATAAAAGATTTGATTGCAACAATTGCGACAACAAAACCAATGAGGTTACCTACAATAAGAAGATTAAGCTCTTCGCCTGTAAATGTATTTCCTTCTTTGAAGAATTTCAAGAGTTTAACAGCTGAAGCGCCAAACATCATCGGCAAAGCCAGAAAAAATGAAAATTCTGCGGCTGCTTTACGTGTTAATTTTTCGGCCATACCACCGATGATGGTACTAGCAGATCTGGATGTGCCGGGGATCAAAGCCAGACATTGGTATACACCGATCATAAAGGCCTGCTTGTAAGAGACGTTGTCCGAATCTTCAACAGTAGGTTTATTAAACCATTTGTCGACAAAGAGCAGGACAACACCGCCGATTACCAGCATAATCGCAACCATCAGTGGGCTTTCCAAAAGTGAATCGATAAAATCGTTGAAAAGTAATCCAAGTACCGATGCAGGAATAGCAGCGATCACCAACTTATAGTAAAATGAAAGCGATTTAAAGAATCGCTTGTAATATAAGACGAGAACTGATAAAATCGTTCCCAATTGAATGACAATCGTAAATAATTTAACAAAGGCTGAGGGTTGAATACCCATCAGTGCAGTTGCTATAATCATATGACCTGTAGAGGAGACAGGCAAAAACTCCGTTAATCCTTCGATGATAGCAAGGATTATAGCTTCAATAATAGACATCAGTTTTTAATAAGATTATTCTTCAGTTTTAGTTGTTTTGGGGCGATACAGGATCGCTACAAATCCCAATGCAAAGCCGAGGACGACTACAATTGGCGCTAAAGTGATTTTGGTAAAACTATAGATATCAGTTTCACCAGACATCAGCGCAAAGCCAATGACTACAAGAACCAAGCTAGCTATAAAAAGCTGATAATTTAATTTTGAAAATACGAAGGAACCTTTATTTACAGATTCCGTAGATTTCTTTATTTGAGCCATTTTTATCTATATAAGTCGTTAGATTGAGCTTTTAAATATTTCGTTACAGCGAAGTAGGTACTAAGCCCTGAGATTAAAATTCCGATGCAGATGACACCTAAGAAGATGATCGCAAACTCAAACCAGTTGCGTAAAAAGACCAATTCAGGTATTTGTTGTTGTGCTAATTTGAGCGTCAATATCAATAGTAGAATCGCAATCAGTGAACCTAGTAAACCATGGATAATACCATAAGTGATAAAAGGTTTACGAATAAAGTTTTTGGTTGCACCAATTAATTGCATGCTTTTAATTAAGAAACGCTGCGAGTAAATAGCCAAACGTATGGTATTGTTAATTAAGGCCACAGCGATGATCAATAAAATAACAGCAAAGGCCAAAACAATCATACCGATGATACGTACGTTTTTATTGACCATATCAATCAATGATTCCTGATAGACAACCTCTTTTATTTTATTGTTTTTAGAGATTTTTTCGATGAAAGTCTTGATGCTATCCGTATTAGCATAATTCTCCTTCATATAGACATCCAATGATGGCAATAATGGGTTGTGCCCAAGGTACTGTACAAAATCTTCACCAAGATCTTCTTTCAGGTTTTTGGCAGCAATTTCTTTGCTGATATACACTGAGCGAAGGACATAAGGGTCTTTTTCAAGATCTTTTTGCAAAGAAAGCACATCGCCTTCACTGGTGCCATCATTTACAATGACATTCAGGACAATGTTTTCTTTAACGTACTTTGAAAGATTTTTAGCGTGCACCAATAATAAGCCTAACATACCTGTTACCAATAGCACCAGTGCTATACTGATAACTGTGGATACATATACAGACTTTGTTTTTCTTTTTTGTGTGCTTAATTCGTATTCTGACATAATAAGCAAAAATTTATTTGCGAAAGTAACTAATTGAGCGGAAGATTTCGAATTTATCTTGTAATTACTTTGATAAAAATCAATTCGAATTTAGTTTTCTACCTATGTTTAAATAACTTTTCAATACTAGAATTTATTGTTCAAACTACAAAACTTTTATCACATTTCAGTATTAAAATCGTAATTTCGCAAGTCATAAAAATTCCTTACGAACAAAAATGGAGTATAATCACAAATCATTAGAGAAAAAGTGGCAGAAGTTTTGGGCGGATCATCAAACATATAAAACATCAGATGCGCATCAGAAGCCAAAATACTATGTGTTGGATATGTTTCCTTATCCATCTGGGGCAGGACTACATGTTGGTCATCCACTCGGATACATTGCTTCGGATATCTTTTCAAGATATAAACGACTGAAAGGCTTCAATGTACTGCATCCAATGGGTTATGATTCCTTTGGACTTCCTGCAGAGCAATATGCGATCCAAACGGGTCAACATCCTGCTGTTACAACCGAGGCAAATATCAATCGTTACCGCGAGCAGATGGACAATATAGGTTTCTCTTATGATTGGAGTAGAGAAGTTCGGACTTCTGAACCTGAATACTATAAATGGACGCAGTGGATTTTTATGAAATCATTCGGTTCTTGGTATAATAAAGAAACGGATAAAGCTGAACCCATTGACACATTGATTACGAAATTTTCTACAAATGGTTCTGCTGCTGTTCAGGCTGTTTCTGACGAAGATGTATTAGAATTCACTTCGGAAGAATGGAAATCTTTTGATGAAGAAAAACAACAACGTGAGTTGTTAAAGTATCGTATTGCTTATCTACGTGAGAGTACAGTCAACTGGTGTGCGGCTTTAGGGACAGTATTGGCTAATGATGAGGTGATTAACGGCGTGTCTGAACGTGGTGGCTATCCTGTGGAGCAAAAGAAGATGATGCAATGGTCAATGCGTATCACCGCCTATGCTGATCGCCTGTTAAAAGGTTTGGATAGCATTGATTGGCCAGAGCCTTTGGTAGAAATGCAACGTAACTGGATCGGAAAATCCGTTGGTGCTTCTGTCAAATTCCCAGTTCCACAGTTGCGTGCTGCTATTGAAGTTTTTACAACCCGTGTGGATACTATTTTCGGTGTTTCATTTGTCGTTTTAGCGCCTGAACATGAGTTGGTTGCATCGTTGACGACAGCCGAACAAAAAGCTGAAGTTGAAGCTTATATTGAGAAAACATCAAAAAAATCTGAACTAGATCGTATGGCCGATACCAAAACAGTATCGGGAGCCTTTACAGGTTCATTTGCTAAACATCCTATTTCAGGCCGTGATGTGCAGATCTGGATTGCAGATTATGTTTTGGCAGGATATGGAACAGGAGCGGTTATGGCTGTACCTAGTGGCGATCAACGTGATTATGTTTTTGCCAAGCATTTTAATTTAGAAATTATTCCGATTTCGGATACACAGCAGATTGAAGAAGAGGCTGATCCGAATAAGGATGGAAAATACATCAATTCTGATTTTATTAACGGTATGACCTATCAGGAGGCTGTGCCTGCGCTGATTGCGAAGCTGGAAGAATTGAAATTAGGTAAAGCGAAGATCAACTTCCGTATGCGCGATGCGATTTTTGGTCGTCAACGTTATTGGGGCGAACCTGTACCAGTCTACTTTAAAAATGGTCTACCATATCTTATTAAAGAAGAAGAACTACCTTTATTATTGCCTGAGGTTGATAAATACTTGCCAACAGAGTCTGGAGAACCTCCTTTAGGGCGTGCTAAAGAGTGGAAATATGAGGATCAATATGAATATGAGTTGAGTACAATGCCAGGTTGGGCAGGCTCTTCATGGTATTGGTTCAGATACATGGATCCAAAGAATGAGGGTAACTTTGCTTCAAAAGAAGCTGTTGATTACTGGAAAGCTGTTGATTTATATATTGGTGGTTCAGAACATGCTACAGGTCACTTGTTATATTCACGTTTTTGGAATAAGTTTTTAAAAGATCTTGGCTATCATAATGAGGAAGAACCATTCCGAAAATTGATCAATCAAGGTATGATTCAAGGACGTTCAAATTTTGTCTACCGTGTACTCGATGAAGAGGGCAGAGGAACTAATCAATTTGTGTCCTATGGCTTGAGAAATGATTACAATACAATTCCTTTGCATGTAGATGTTAATATCGTATCAAATGATGTTTTGGATTTAGAAAAATTCAAAAATTTCAGACCTGATTTTGCGAACGCTGAATTTGTTTTGGAAAACGGCAAATACATCTGTGGTAGTGAAGTGGAGAAAATGTCCAAGTCGAAATTCAATGTCGTTAATCCAGATGATATCATTGAGACGTACGGCGCTGATACCTTACGTCTTTACGAAATGTTTTTGGGACCATTGGAGCAAGCCAAACCATGGAATACGAATGGTATCGAAGGTGTTTACAAGTTTCTAAAGAAAGTATGGCGCTTGTTTCACGATGCCGAAGGTAATTTTAATGTATCGGATGAAGAGCCTTCAAAAGCCGAGTTTAAAGCTTTACATAAGATTATTAAGAAAGTGGAAGATGATATCGAGCGTTTCTCGTTCAACACTTCTGTTTCGGCCTTTATGATCTGTGTGAATGAATTGACCGATTTGAAATGCAATAAACGCCAGATATTGGAGCAACTTGTTATCGTTCTTCAATCTTATGCACCACATATTACGGAGGAATTGTGGAACTTATTGGGGCATGAGGCAGGTACACTTTCTCAGGCAACTTATCCTACGTTCAAACCAGAATATCTAGTCGAGTCTGAATTTGCATATCCGGTCTCTTTCAATGGTAAAATGAAGTTCAATCTATCACTTGCATTGGATTTAGATCAACAAACTGTTGAAGAAACGATCAAGACACATGCAGATGTACAGAGACACCTGGACGGTAAGCCAATTAAGAAGATTATTTTTGTAAAAGGGAAAATAATCAATATTGTAGCTTAGTCTAATACAGTTGTCAAAAATAAAAACCATTTTGTCCCAGTGATAAAATGGTTTTTTTTATGCTAGTACGTCCTGAAAGGCAATTGTTTTGTCAAAAATTGATTTTGCATAAGGACAGTTCGGAACAATCTTGGCATCGTTTTTCCGGGCATAATCTACGGCCTCAAGAACAAGCTTTTTACCGACACTCATCCCTTTATATTCGTCATAGACCTCGGTATGGTCTATGGAAAACTCGTACTCACTCTGCCAGGTATATTCCAAAATCCCAGCTTCATTATTTTCCACCTCAGCAATGAAATTACCTCGGTCATCTCTTTCAATATTTTTTACTTCCATAGTGTTTTTTCAAAATAACGTCCAAAAGATATTTTTGTTTTATAAAAACGCTCAAATTTTGTGTTGCTATGTGGACTATATGTCTGTTATCATGGTAGTCGGAGCTTCTCCGAATTTAGGTTGTGGTGGCTGTTAGATGTATTATCGGATATCGTTGATTTTTCCTATTTTTTTCGTACCTTTGCAATTATCTCCTTAGAACACCTCGCATTTTTATCTTTTCAACGAAGCTCTAAAGGTCCGACATCTCCTCGGGAACATTTTATTTTAATCCATATTGAATGAGCAAAAGCCAAATTACATTTAACAAAAAAGAACGAGAAAAAAAGAAATTACTCAAAAAACAACAAAAAATTGAGAAAAAAGAATTCAACAAAACAAATAATGACAAAGGAAAATCTTTGGAAGAACTGTTTGCTTATGTTGATGAACATGGGAATATCTCAGACAGACCTGCGATCAAATTGAAAGAAGGGGAGAGTCCAAGTATGTCTTCGAACCACCAAGATGACTATTCTTTTGGAAAAGTTGTTCATTACAATACCGACTCCAATTATGGGTTCATCAGAGATAATGAGACTCAACAATCTATTTATTTCAATGATCGTCTTGTTGGACAGAAATTGAATCTGAATCAGAAAGTTAAGTTTAAATTCAAAAGCGCAAAACAAGGCGCTCAGGTAACTGAAGTTTTGATCGAGTACTAGTAAACGAAGATTCCGCTTGTGTTAAAAGCGTTGAATAATAAAGCCCTCAAGCACTTCTAAGTAGCGAGAAACTATATGGAAGCCAATCGAGGGCTTATTTTTTTGTTATTATCTGATAGAAAAATCCTTGGGACACTTACTCCTTAAATTTTAATCCCTTTTCCATTAAAGCCTGACTTAACAGCGGCAAGGAAGCCTTTCCAAGGCCATGGAACTTCAGTAGGTCCTTCATCGAGTACTGAGTTAGCTTTTCAAGTTGATCTATACCATGGTTTAATAGCGCATTTCTAGCGGGGCTACCCAAAAGAGCTAGAAAACCATCTTCAGGTTTCTTTTCCTTTTCGCATATTGAACATGTTGGGCAATCTGTACTCTTATAGAAGCTGTGCCCATTACTACATGTTCTTTTGGTTTTGATTCTTGTCATGTGACCTATATCTGCTAATTAATTACAATATCGGTACAATTTCCAATTATAGGATATACTTTTGCCATTTGAAGGTCTGTTTACCAATAAGATATTCTGTTGGGATTTTGAGCAGGAACTTTTCTGAACGTATATGCTATACTGTTCCAGAACGTATTTTATCAGCTGTAATTTAATTTTGGCTGCAAGTCACATGATTGGTTCCATAGGAACTTTTTCTGATATAACGGGGCTGATGGAATAAAAAGTAAAATAGTCCTCCCATAAAATAAGCAATGATGTCATAGGTATCCCCCGTATTGTAGTCTGTGTAGCTAGGCATCACGTACTCAAACAAGAGTGATACAATAGCCGATATAAACCAGATTTGGTGCAATGGATATCCATGCGGTTTTCCTTTATTGAATAGAAAGCTTCCTGTAATAGATGCGACATGAACAATAATAGGGACAAAGACAAGGTCCGTAAGCCAGCTGTTTAAAAATGGAATAGGAAAATGCTGTAGCCGTGTAAATCGAATAAAGAACCAGCATAACCAATAAAAAATAAATATACCGTCAAAAAGATTCTTTACTAATGCGCAAAGGAAATGGCGATCAACATAGCTATTGCTCCGCATACCATCAACGTTAAAAACATAAAAAAAGCTGTCTGTTTGCCGAATTTTTTCCAGGGGCCATCATTTGGATGGGCCGGAATAAGCGTCTGCTTTAGATCTAGATATTGATTTTTTAGCCAACTTTCTTTCTTTTCGTCTTTCATATTATCTTAATTTATCATTCATGACACAAAATTAGAACAATTGTTCTAATTTTGTGTCATGAATACGAAAGAAAAAATTGTAGTGGAAGCGTTAGGGGTATATAATCGAGAAGGAATACGTACCGTTACGACACGACAGATTGCGCAGGAAATGGGTATTAGTGCTGGCAATCTCCATTATCACTTCAAGCATACAGAAGATATTATCTTTACTATTTTTGAGCAGCTCCAGCGGGACTATGATGAAATGGTGGTTTTATTTGATCAGAAAGATGCCAGATTTCAGGAGTTATTGCAGGAATTTACGGAGGGCTCTTATCTGTTGATCAATAAGTATAAGTTTATTTTTGCCAATTTCGTCGAGATCTGTACTTGGATACCCGCTATTGGGGATGCCTACCGGACTCTTGTTGCACGACGTGAGGAGCAGTTTATTTCCCTCTTTGAGCACTACTCCAAATTGGGAATGTTTAGACAGGATATACCAATAGCCATTCTGAAGGGCTTTGTACGTCAGATGTTTATTATATCAGATTTCTGGTATTCGAGTTTTGCGGTATTGGGCGGTCGATTTGAATCGGATGGACTGGAAGACTATCGGCAAACAATAGCGGTTGCTTTTTACCCATACCTAATTTAATTGCATAAGGTGTTTATGGAAGCGTTAAACTTGGCCGTATCCCTGATGTTAGCCCTTTGTTAAGGTGAAAACCGTTATTTCTGGTCGTGCATTAAAGCGGACGGGGATACTATGACCGAGGCCCCTGTTGATGTAAAGGGTTCGGTTGCCCGGTAGTTTTTTAATACCCTGATCGTAGTTTTTGTTTGAGACGGGGATAATAGGTGAACCCCAGAATGGGATCCGTACTTGCCCGGCATGTGTATGGCCTGATAAAATCCACCCTTCATAGCCATTCCATACATCCAGATCAGCAACATCGGGGTTGTGGCAGAGGATAAGGCTCGCTTGGTTACGGTCGTACTTCTGCATAGTTTTTACAGGGTCAAAGTTTGTTCCCCAATAGTCGTCCATACCATAGAGCTGTAGACCATTTATATTCACACTTTCGTTTCTTAAAACAGTAATATGATACTTTTTTAGCAGTGTAGTGATTGAATCCGCTGCAGCACTGTCTCCAAAAGCTCTTCCATAATCATGATTTCCCAAGATGGCCAATGTCTGTAGTTTTCCTTTTGGGGCTAATTGCATGACTTCGTCGAGATCCGCGAGTGGGAGGGCATTGTGGACCAATCGGACAAAATCGCCTGTGTAAACAATAATGTCCGGATCTGTTATACCAACTTTCGTGAAGTTGTTTTTGATAAATTCTTTACTGACATAGTCGCCGATGTGGATGTCCGAAATCTGAACGAGCGTTTTGCCTTCGAGGCTGCTAGGAAGGTTTTTTATGGGGAGTTTTAGCTGTTCGAATTTGACCCAGTGTGGTTCGATCTGCCAGGCATAATAGCCGAGCAGAGCAGCGATCAAGGTCAGGGTAATAAAGGCTTTCTTAAAAAAACGTTTCTTCTTCATTGTGTTTTGGCTAGCCAGTTTGATTTGGTGATTTGCATATTCAGGCCCTTCCAGGTTTCATTACCGATTGACGTTTCAGTTGTGGCGCCTTCATTGATCTGAAACCCTACCCCCTCATAACATTTTATTGCGTTCGTGTTCCAGTCATAAACGTTTAAATCCGCTTGATCGTAACTGTTATCAACAAAGAGCAGTTTCAGCATCGCATTGATAGTTTTCTTACCATAGCCCTTATTTCTTTCGGTATTGTCAGCAATCAATATGCGGGATAATCGTGGTATACTTCTTTCAAAGTTCAATTCACAATGCCCGATAACGTTTTGTGTTTCTGTACTGACAATTTTATAGGGACGGCGTTTGGGATCGTCAATATACTTTTTTAATTGTTCGTCAGTCACTGGAAATGAAAAATAGGGACCTGCGAACTGCAGGAGTTCTTCTGGAGATCTGATCCAGGATTTGAAGCGGTCAAAGTCAGCTTCTTCAAATGGAAGCAATGTGATCATAGCCTTCTTGTTATTGATATTAGATTGGAGGGTTAAATTAGATAATTGTTAGACTCTTTCCTAAGAAATTCATGTTTTTTACGAAATTTGTTCCGAATTCATCGATAGCAAGATTTTATGCCAACAATTGTATTAGACACCACTGTAAATGCACCAATAGGGATAGTTTTTGATCTGGCCCGCAGTATAGACTTACACATGTATTCGACTGGGAAGACAAATGAGAAGGCGATCGCAGGTGTGACCAGTGGACTGATCGAAGCCGGACAGACCGTTCAGTGGCGGGCAAAACATCTGGGTGTATATCAAACGTTGACGGTGCGGATCGCAAAAATGGAAAAACCCTATTTTTTCGAAGACAAAATGATACAGGGGGCATTTCAGTCGATGGATCATCAGCATCTTTTCGAAGAGCAGGCTGATGGTACGGTGCTGATGCGGGATGTGTTTAATTTTAAGGCGCCCCTAGGGCCTTTGGGGCGGTTTGCCGAATGGTCTTTCCTTACAGGTTATATGAGGCGGTTTCTCGAAGAGCGTAACCATATCATCAAGCTGGTTGCCGAGTCAGGAGATTATAGCCGCTATCTCGAAGGGTAGGGTGGAGGATTGCTTTTTAAATGTAGACTGTGTGTGAGGTGTTTAATGGTTTCTCGCAATGATGTTGAGGTTCGGGTTTTCTTCTAAAAGCTGTTCCTGTAGAAAATCGAATGAACCTCTTTGGTTCATTGTCACCTGATGAATCTTGGTGAATTCATTGTAAAAATAGACGCGGAAACTATTCGGGCCACGGTGATTCTGTATAATCTTGGTCTCTATACGGTGAATCTGATTGATTGGAATTTTTTTACTTCCAAAAAAAGGAAAAAATACAAGTTCATGCTCCTGAAAAAGGTACGGCGCAATAGTTGCATAGATGCGGACAAGTCTTCGGGTGTACCGCTGATAAATAGCAAGGTCACGACTATTGAGACCTCGTAGGGCAATAATAAATTTTTGATTTTTGGAATAAACGACCCAGCTGAGCCCGCCGAATAATACGCCGAAATAGACGAACAATGTACTCAAGAGCGGGAGGGACTTGTAAAAAAATGCCAGTTTATCTGAAGCAGCTGTCCACTTATCCAAAAAAACATAAAAGAAGAAGCCATAGCAAAAAAGAAACATCGCTATAAATAGTCCAATAATGGCATTGCGGACTTTGCAGATTTTCCTTATCTCCGTTTGTAAAAATGAACTTTTGTTGGACGAATAACTTTCCATATAATAAATTAATAGTGTGTAGGCTTGTCTTTTGTTCTCAAATACGAGGGTATCTGATTTCGTGCGATGATCGTTAGATTGGGATTTTCCTCCAGAAGCTGTTTCTGTAGAAAATCGAAGGCATCTATCTGGTGCATTATTGTCTGATAGATGATTTTTGTAGCATCGTTATAAAAATAGATGTGGTAGCTGTATGGGTCGCGATAATTATGAACACATTTTGTTTCTATGCGTTTGATCTGATTGATTGGAATCTTTTTACTTCCAAAAAGAGGAAAGAATATAAGTTCATTTTTACAGAAAATGTAGGGCGCAATGGCTGCATATCGCTGAGGAAGTATGCTTGTGTACAGTCGATAGATATCTAAGTCATGGCTGTCGAGCTGCTGTAATGCACTGATATATTTCTGGTTTTTGATAGACAAGGCCCAACTTAATCCAGTAAATAGTATAGTAGGGAATAGAAATATTGTGTAAAGAGATATGGTGGGGCTATGGTAAACAGTCCACTTGTCTGGAGTATCCAGCCACCTGTCCGAAAAAACATATAACGAGATAGCAAAGCAGAGAAGAAAAAATACCATAAAAACTGCGATGGCATTGTTACGGGCTTTTCTTATTTTCTTGATCTCGATCTGTATAAATAAACTGTCTTCAGCGGAATAATTATGCATATAATGAATTATGTAGTACAGCAAAGATAACAAGAAGTAAGATTGTTTGGATGTTTCTGTGTTTAAAGTTTCTGCGGTAGTTTTCACTTTTGTTTGGAATTTATGATTTGAATTGTGTTTTATACATGTGATTTTTCTGTTTATTTAGAGGGTGTTATTTTGCTGCAGGATAGTTTGTTTTGTCTTTTCTAATTATTTCCTGGCTGTTTTTTCATGTGGTAAATCTGGTGGTGCTGCACATGAAGCGCTTGTACCACTTATAAAATATCGTTAGCGTAAGGGTGGGGGGCAACATAAGCTGGTGGATAGCTGCTGATGATCGTTTGCTCTGTACAAGCTGTTTTGGATTAGATCTGTTTTTTATGGTTTTTAAGACATCTTTTGGTTTAAGCTATGTCTTGCTGCTCTTGTTGTCTGCAAAGGGCTTGTACCACTTATAAAATGTCGTTAGCGTAAGGGTGGGGGGCAACACAAGCTGGTAGATAGCTGCTGATGATCGTTTGCTCCGTGCTAGCTGATTGGAGTATACCCATTTTTTAAGGTTTTTAAGACATCTTTTGGTTTGAGCCATGCTTGCTGCTCTTGTTGTCTGCAAAGGGCTTGTATCGCTTAAAATGCGGTTAGATAAAGGG